>JAJAZO010000247.1 GCA_026785745.1 Chitinophagaceae bacterium
ACAGGTATTGGAATAAGACTTTAAAACATTGGAAAGAGAAGCAAATCCTTCTTATAACTAATTCTATGAAATTATTTTTTTCTCTTGTTCTTCTTTTTATGAATTTCATAAGCCATGCTCAAAACAAGCAGACCCAATCCTTATCGGCCGAGTTGGGAAAGAATGGGCTACTGGTGAGTATTATTTACGATTATCAATTTTCAACATCACATTTCGGATTTAGGGCAGGGGCAGGAACAAATTTTGCAAAATACCTGCAGGCTCATACAGCTACTATTGGCGGATATAAACTTTTCGGTACCAACAATAGATATTTTGAATTGGGGGCAGATATTCAATATCTTGATATTGATGAAGTGAGTGATGACCAGAAAGGGTTTACATTGGTTTACCCTGATTTTTCAACCAGTACACTTTATCCTTCACTAAATATTGGATACAGGAAGTATAATAAAAAATCAATATTCCGTGCAGGAGTTTCACCTGGGTTTACAAAACATGGATTTTTGCCCGGGGCTTATTTGTCTTTTGGCTTTATATGGTAATGTATTAATACTGAAAATGTCATCATACAAAAGGTCATGGAAAAGGTTAACATTATTTAACTTTTTGGGTGCAGCGTTTATTTGATATAAATTGCCAGTTAATTCAAACAATTTTTATGAGAAAGATCATTTTGCTTTCGGGCATTCTTTTTTGCTTGCTGCAAGCCGGTATTTCACAGGACAAAATTTACCGCAACAATGGTAAAGTAGTGGAAGCCAAAATAATTGAAATCGGCTCCAGTGAAATCAAATACAAGGAATTTAATAATCCCGATGGTCCTGTGTATGTATTGGAAGCAGACAGGATTAAAAAAATAGTATTTCAAAACGGTAAAGAACAAAAGTTTGAGGACAACCTGAAAGACCCTGAGCGGTATGCCGGGCAGCGTAATAAAGCGATAAAACTTAATTTTCTCTCTGCTTTATATGGATATTCAGAAATTGGATTTGAAAAAAGTACCGGTGTTGGCAAAGGTTTTGAAGTGTCATTAGGAATAATAGGAGCCGGTAAATCGGAGATCATCAATTACTACAATGGTCAGAACAATCAATTAGGCGAAGTAAAGAGAAGCCCCGGTGGTTTTTTTGTTACCGGTGGATATAAATTCGGGAAACTGCCTGATTTTATTTTATTCGGAAAATCAAAAGCCACTCACCTTATGCAGGGTACTTATGTTAAACCCGTATTGTACATTGGAAATTATAAGGAAAACAGGATTGTAGAGAAGGCTAATAACACTTATGAAGTAGGAAAGCAAAACGTTACTTTCGGTGCTTTACAGATTGAAGTTGGAAGACAATGGGTGTTAGGTGAAAATTTATTGCTTGATATTTATCAAGGCATTGGTTATGGAGTAGATAATAAGAAACCTGTTTACGATTACATTTATGACTATGGGTATAATGCATCGGCCTTTAATTATGCCAATGCAAGGGCAGGAACAAGTCCGGGGTTTTCCTTTACATTTGGTATTAAACTGGGATGGCTGCTGAAATAATTTACCGTTCCGGATAAAAAATTATATTGGTTCTGCTTTACGGCAGAACCTTTTTTATGCCTCTTCATCAAATTCAAAATCCTTTTCGGTAAAGTTCATCATACTGCCCATCAGGTCTTTAAACTCCACTTTGTTCTCAAAAATTTTCTTACTTATCAGCGAATAAGAAGAAAGTCCATGCAGTACAAACTCCATCAGCAAAGCAGCTTGTTCTTCATTTACTTTTGGAAAATATTTTTTTACTAACGGATGCAGGCCATCTACTTTATACAGTAATAATATTTTATCCTTGTCGCTGGTGTTAAAAGAAATATTCAGGTTATTGCCTTTGTCAAACCATTGAGTGATGGAACGGTAAGGATTGTCATCTTTTTGTTCTTCCTGCGAAGGCTTGCCGGTGTTTCTCCTTTTCTTTAATGTATCAGGGTTGGGGAAATACTCTACGAATTGTGATCGGATAGCTTTGTCCACCAGATTCATTGCTACCTGGTAAGGGCCTTCCTGTTCACCTTCATATACTAATTCCACTTTCCCGGTTATGGAAGGGATGATACCTGTCAGATCATTCATCCAGACCTGTGTTTGTTTTTCATTATTGATGATGGCTCTTCTTTCTGCTGAACTCACTGCATTCTCAAAAGCTGAAATAGTAAGCCTTGCACTCACCCCACTTTTCTTATCTACAAATTCACTGGCTCTTGCTTCAAAAGCAATTTGTTCTATCAATCTTTTTACCAGGTCGCTTACTTTTACTCTTTCTTTTTGCTCATCGCTTATTTCAGCTTCCTGTTCGGTTATCTCCAGTGCATTTTCCAACGACTTGGGGTAATGTGTTAATATCTGGCTTTCAATCCTGTCTTTTAGCGGAGTAACGATAGAACCACGGTTTGTATATCTTCAGGATTGGCAGTGAACACAAACAAAATATCTAACGGCAATCTCAATTTGAATCCACGGATTTGTACATCACCTTCTTCTAAAATATTAAAAAGAGCAACTTGTATCCTTGCCTGCAAGTCAGGCAATTCATTGATGACAAATATGCCCCGGTTACTTCTTGGAATGATGCCATAATGAAGCACTCTTTCATCAGCGAAGCTCAATTTTAAATTGGCGGCTTTAATTGGGTCTATATCACCAATCAGGTCGGCCACACTTACGTCAGGTGTTGCCAGTTTTTCTCCGTACCGTTCGCTGCGATGAATCCAGTGGATAGCCGTTTCATCACCATGCGTTGTAATTTCTTCTTGGGCAAATTTTGAAACAGGATTCAATGGGTCATCGCTTATTTCACTACCACTGACTACAGGAATATATTCATCCAGCAACTCCGTCATCTGCCTTGCCATTCTTGTTTTGGCTTGCCCCCTTAATCCCAAAAACAAAATATTATGTTTGCTGAGCAATGCTCTTTCTACATCCGGTATAACGGTGTCTTCATAGCCAACGATACCGGAAAAAGTAGGATCGCCTTTTTTGAGTTTTGCAATCAGGTTTTGTCGTATCTCTTCTTTGATGCTCCTGGGTTGATAGCCACTTGCTTTAAGCTCGCCGAGTGTTTTTATTTTTTTGATGTTCATCTTAGTTTTTTCTTTTTTTATTTTGTTGCCAGCTTTAGTTTTTCATGGCATCTTCGTTGCGAACTTGTTCTGTTATTGTTTTCTTTCAGTGAAAGGAAACAATAATCACTCTTCATAGGTTTGTTCGCTACTTATCAACCCACCCCGGATTACTTATTTTATAATTTTCCTTTATTTGCCCCTCCGGGGAGGGGAAGTTCCCTAAGGTTTTAAATTTCTTGTAGCTGTTTCTCTCAGCAATTTTCAGAAAAAAAATTGAATCATTGACCTAAGTCTCCCCTTTAGGGGGGACAGAGGGTTAATACACCGTTTTTCTCTTCCCACTTTCAAAATCTTTAAATATAAATGCTCCTAATTTATCCAATGATGCAAAGAAGGCTTTACCATTATTCATTTCCGTAAACTCCTGTACAAATTTTTGCAAATAAGGATCAGTAGCAATCATAAAAGTTGTTATCGGTATTTTTAGTTTCTTGCATTGTGCTGCAAGGTTGATACAGCGG
>JAJAZO010000248.1 GCA_026785745.1 Chitinophagaceae bacterium
ATGCACACCGGCAATAAATTCTCTGATGCCTTAAAGGAGTCGGTAAAGAATGAAAAAGCGGAAGTGATTATCATGAATAATAACATTGAAGCCCAGATAGCAGAGATGGAGAACCCTGACGACAGGCAATTATTCATGGAAGAATATAAAATGACAGAGCCTGCCCTTGACAGATTGATTCACTCTGCCTACAAACTCCTTAATCTCTATACTTATTTTACTGCTGGTGTGCAGGAAGTAAGGGCATGGACAATCCACGAAGGCTGGAAAGCTCCACAGGCTGCCAGCGTTATTCATACTGATTTTGAAAAAGGGTTTATCAAAGCTGAGGTAATCGGTTATGACGATTTCATTCAATACGAATCAGAAGCAGCTTGTCGTGAAGTTGGTAAACTACGAATAGAAGGAAAAGAATATGTGGTGAAAGATGGTGATGTGATGCACTTCAGGTTTAATGTGTAAACCCCAACCCCTAAAGGGGCTTTATTTCCCTACCATTCAAAAAAACTTATTGTTCTTATAAATCCTGTTTAAAAGAATTTATTAGAATTGAAATAACTCTTTGACCTAAGTTTTCCCTTTAGGGGGGACAGGGGTTAAAACAACGCCGTAATAGCCACCCTTCCGATATGAACCGTATTTGAAGTGCCTGATTTTCTTCCATCATATTGAAAATTCAACTCCAGGTTATTTAATAATCGTTTGCTAAACCCAAGCGACCAGAGGTAATTTTTTCCGGGCAATAATCCATCCAGCATAATGTAACTGACAGTGGTATTTGCCACATTACCACTGGCCGGGTCTTTATAGTCAATAGTGTTAAACGTAAACTTGCCGTTGATGGAGCTGCTTTGGAGAATATTATACTTCGACTCAATATTAACCGAATGAGAGGAGGATTTCTGATTCCCATATAAAGGAAGGTTCTTTTTATTATCAAACTTATAACTGGTTACAACCCGGAAAGTAGTTCCTTTGATAAAAGTCATAAACGGCTCCAAACTGTAAATAGAAAGCTGGTAATTCCTGTTGGCAAACTGTGGTGTGTATAATGCGTTTTCGCCTTTCTTACCATTTATGGTCAATGAAAAAGCCCTGCTGATATTCCATCGCCATTTTATCAGCCATTCATTCAGCTTACGGCTTTCATAGCCATACGTCAATAATGATTTTCCTGTATTACGGAGATTACTCAAATCAATCCCCCATTTACTGCTGTACCGGTTAAATGAAGCAGTGTTCAGAATGGTGGTAGTAAGTGTTACTAATGCTGTATCATTTACATTATACTTGAATGGATTAAATTCAAACGTTCCTTTGGCGATTGATTTCTTACTGGTCTGTAACGATGTAACTACGTTGAGGCGGGATAAAAACTTCTTTATCCCTTTCAAATCAGGTGAAGTAAGAAGAGAACGGGGACTGATATTAAGACTGTAATTAAAAGTGGTGAAGTTCGCTTTAATAAATTGATTGGTAGGAGTAAATACACGGATAAACTTTGCCTGGTCAACAAAAGCAGCCAATTCAAACTCATTCAATTGCTGCACCCCATCGTTGTTATAATCTATCCATGCAAACTGCCCGGTACCCGCAGGCACTTCGAGGTAAGCAAAATCCCTTCGCTGCTCCTGCCCTGCACCTACTTCGTATAAAACATTACCGGTTAGCAATCCTTTCCACTCATTCATTACATACTCTGCCCGTCCAAGAATGGTTTCATCCTCTTTTTGTTTTGAAACAACTGCATTATATACTTTCAATTTCCTGAATGTAGTGTTTAAATAAAACTGCCGCTTAGGATTTGCCAACAACTCTGTTTGCAGGTTAAGGTTTAAACTACGATCTCCACGGACAAAGGCCTTACTTATTGGGTATTTATCAGACCGGGTAAAGAAGGTGATGCCATACCTGTTCCTTTTAGCTTCGTCAGACTTCAGATATAACGAATAGGTGTCGAAAGAAAAAGCTACTGGTGTTAATGTATCAGTAAGTTTACCCCTTACTTCATTTTTTTCAATTGCATAACCGAGACCCAACCGCCAGTTATTGATTTGCTTCATTTGTTTGCTAATATCAATTACGGGCCGCAGGAATGTACCTTTATCCGCAGCAGTATTGAAATTAGTTATTACAAACTGGTTGTTTATTTGCCAGCCTTTCCAGGCAGCAGTATGTTGCAGTGTATTCTGGAAACCATTATACTTATCGCTGCGATTATAATTGATTAATCCGTAAGTAAGTGAATGATTGGTTTTATCCCTAAGCCCTGCAGTAGCCCTGAAAATACTTTCATTGGCAGGTAATAAAGTAAATGGCAATCCCCAATCTCTGGAGAACTCCACGGTTCTTAACCTCTCTAATGGTTTAAACTTACTTTGTACATACTCATAATCCAACGCAGTATTTAACTGCAGTTTTTTAGCAACCTGCAATATTTTCTCATTGCTTATCTGAAACTTAGCTGCCCATCCTCTGTCATCGCCATTATTTTTAGAGGAAAAAGTATTTATATCATTATTACTGGTAGCAATTTCTGTTTTCAGCAAAGTTGTTTTGCTGAAAGCATGATCAATACCGAGGTTTACTATTTGCTGTTTCTTTGGCGTTACTAATATTTGCACCGGTTCATATTGTCCTTGCTTCACCCCTGCTACAGGTGCCACATAGCGATACACTTTTCCATTGGCCCCGTTAAAATCGGGAATATAATTACCATTACCGGGCCTTACATCTACAAACGATAAATTGTATTTCGCCAATATAGGATTAGTAGAATACTGGTAAAAAGAATCAAGACCAATGTATATTTTTTCATACAGTATTTTACCAACAGCAAATGTATCCAGTAAGGCAGCCGGATAGAGTGCATTCTGAATACTATCCCCGATATTGGATAGAAATTGTTTTTGCTTTGGGTCTAATACCTGATTAATAGACGAATTTTTTGCATCGGTGTTATTAAAAGCACCAATGCGGATTTTTGTTTTCTGATTAATTTCAAATTCCTGTGACAAGAATAGGTTAGCATTAAGAAAATTTCTGTCCGCATATTCAAACTCCACTTGTATGCGGCTGTCCTTTGTTATCATCCGCCGGGGTGTGAATGTAATTTCAGCAGAGTTGTAATTAATCACATAATCCTGGTCTTCTCCCCGTTGCAGCAACTGGCCATCTACAAAAACCCTTTCTGTATTGGGAAGAACAATAAAAAAAACTTCGCTATTAGCACCTCTTAACCGGTAAGGCCCCTGGTTACCTTCCAGTGCATCAATAAAATTGCGGGTAAATTTTCCTTTGGCAATAGAACCGCTTACTAATGTTTTGGAGTTGATGTTTTTTGAAAGGCGATTCGTTGTTTGAAAAGCGACTCCTTGTAATCGTTTATAAAAATTCAAAAAATAACTTTGGGTCTGTCGTATATCCAAATCGCCGAGGCTTAGTTGCCAGTTTCTTTTTTTAAACTGCAGGTACACCTGGTCAAATTCATTCAGCTGCTGAGTGTTTCCATCAGGTTGTATCGGGATATTATTATCGGTAATGGCTGCCTGTATTTCGATGCTGTCGCCCAGCATACCGCTTAACTGAAGGTTCAGTGTCGAATTAACAACAGCATCCTGCCGGTTACCAAAACCAATCTGACGGCCAAAGCTTCCTTCCGCTTTTAATGTACCAAAATCGAATATTCCCCGTTGCGCATTGGTAAGGCCGCTATTAAACTCAAAGGGTTTTATATAAAAGCTGTTCATCACACTATCAAAACTCATCCGTTGTGCCACCGGATTTAGCTGAAAAGAAAATACCCTGTAAGTAATAACTACTGTTTCCGTAGCGGGTTTTTTATTCCAGTATAGTATTGCTTTTACAAAATCAAGCCGGTAGTCAGAAGACGGAACATTTTCAACCGAAAAGGCACTGGGGATGATACTGATTGTATCAATACTGATACTGTCGGCTGCCACTTTAAAAGTCTTTTGACGGAGGTTGCCGGGGGCAGTACCAGCGACAGGAAATTGAGCATTGCTCCATAGAGAAATGAATGAAAGAAAAAAGATACCGGATATTCTACGTAACAATCTCAAAAGCAATGCATTTAGCTAAAAATCGTAAAATTCGTCCTTTTTATTGCCCTAAAGTTATCCTATGATGTTAATTAAGCGAAAAGCCTCAAATTTGATTGAAAACAGTCTAAATCGCTATAGTATGCTTACTTTTTTGTACCGGAACAATAAATACCAGTTTCTTCTTTTGTTTTGCCTGATAATATCAATTTCAGGGATTGGACAAATCAATACCAATAAGAAGGTTATTTCAACTGGATACAGTAAAACAGTGTCAGCAGGGATTAATATTTCTTATGTTGAGTTTAGCCAAACCCATCCATTTGGTGTTGGAGCCAATTTTAGCTGGAGTAAACATCGCTTTGGATTAATGGAGAAAAAGCTTTCGAAGCCTTTTGGGTTTATTGCTGACGGTGGTATTGATTATTACTTTGGCAAAGATGAAACAGTAAGTGGTTATTCATACAAATACAATGGGTTCACTTATATCCATGCTTATGGTGGTGCCATTTATAATTGTGGCAAACGGGGAAATATCAATTTAACTACAGGCCCGGCTCTTGGGCTGGAAGATGGATTTACCAGTTTCTTTTTGGGAGCAAATCTTAGCGGAGCTTATTTCATCAACAATAAAATTGCTGTAACACCAGGTATAAAATACATGCAGGACTTAAATGGACCTGACCCATTGGTTTCGTTTTTTTTAAAAGCAAGTTTTGCTTTTTAGCAATAAAAAAAGCCCTTAGATAAAAGAGCTTATAGAAATGAGTTAGTAAAAAATTATTTATCTGAAGCCGCCCCTGCCATCATATACTCCCTGTTCAGCCTTGCAATATTTTCAATAGAAATTTCTTTAGGACAAACGGCCTCACATGCCCCGGTATTAGTGCAAGAACCAAAACCTTCTTTATCCATCTGTGCTACCATATTTAATGCTCTTGACTTTCTTTCGGGGCCACCTTGTGGCAGCAAGGCCAAGTGAGAAACTTTAGCCGATACAAACAGTAATGCCGAAGAGTTTTTGCAAGCTGCCACACAGGCGCCACAACCGATACAAGCTGCTGCTGCAAAAGCTGCATCTGCATTGTCTTTATTAATAGCAATAGTATTGGCATCCACTGCATTACCAGTGTTAACTGAAATATAACCTCCGGCCTGTATAATACGGTCAAAAGCCGAACGGTCAACTATTAAATCTTTAATTACGGGGAATGAATTAGCTCTCCAGGGTTCAATAACAATCATATCTCCATCCTTATAAGCCCTCATGTGCAACTGGCAGGTAGTGTTAGCATGCCATGGCCCATGCGGACGACCATTAATATACATTGAACAACTGCCGCAAATACCTTCCCGGCAATCATGATCGAAGGCAATAGGGTCTTTGCCTTCATGGATAATTTTTTCATTCAATACGTCAATCATTTCTAAGAAAGACATTTCAGAAGAAATGTTTTTTACGGGGTAGGTTTCAAATCTTCCTGAATCCCTTGCATTTTTTTGACGCCAAACTTTGAGAGTCAAATTCATGTTATAATGCTCCATAAACAACGGGTATAGTTCGGTTAATAATATTTTTATTTATAAGAACGTTGTGTTGGCTTCGCCACTTCAAATTCCAATTTCTCTTTATGCAATTCCCAATCACTTTCGCCTTTATATTCCCATGCCGCTACATACGCATACTCATCATCATTTCGCTTTGCTTCACCTTCTTCTGTCTGGCTTTCTTCTCTAAAATGACCACCGCAACTTTCATTTCTGTTTAATGCATCTTTACACATCAACTCTCCCAGCTCAATAAAATCAGCCACACGACCAGCTTTATCTAATTCGGAATTCATTTCATTTATCGTTCCGGGAATTTTTACATCACTCCAGAATTCTTTTTTTAATGCCTGCACATCTGCAATGGCTTTTTTCAGCCCTTGCTCATTCCTGGACATACCGCAGTATTCCCAGATAATTTTTCCTAATCGCTTATGAAAACTTTCCACCGTTTGCTTACCCTTAATATTCATCAGGGTTTCAATTCTATCCTTTACTGCTTTTTCTGTTTGCTCAAATGCTTCATGTGTCAAAGGAATTGGCTTCGTAGCAATTTCATCCGCCAGGTAATTACCAATAGTATAAGGCACCACAAAATATCCATCAGCCAGTCCCTGCATTAATGCAGATGCACCAAGCCGGTTAGCACCATGGTCGCTAAAGTTGGCTTCACCTAATGAATACAATCCTTTTACATTTGTCATTAATTCATAATCAACCCACAGCCCTCCCATTGTATAGTGAACCGCCGGAAAAATCCGCATTGGTACATCATAAGGATTTTCACCGGTAATCTTTTCATACATATCAAACAGGTTACCGTATTCCTCTTTTATCACTTCTTTTCCTAAACGTATCAATGTTTCTTCATCAGCTTCGCCTGAGGCGAGGTCAATGCCTAATTTGCCAGCTTCTGTCTTACCATATTTATTAATCAGGTTGTATTTGAAATCTAAGTAAACTGCTTGTTTGGTTGTACCAACCCCATAACCGGCATCACATCTTTCTTTTGCCGCTCTTGAAGCCACGTCTCTTGGTACAAGGTTACCAAAAGCAGGGTAACGTCTTTCCAGATAATAATCTCTTTCTTCTTCAGGAATATCATTTGCTTTTCTTGTATCACCTTTTTGTTTAGGCACCCAGATACGGCCATCATTTCTTAATGACTCCGACATCAATGTCAACTTAGATTGATGGTCGCCACTAACAGGAATACAAGTGGGATGAATTTGTGTAAAGCAGGGATTAG
>JAJAZO010000249.1 GCA_026785745.1 Chitinophagaceae bacterium
GGTTTGCACCCCCTGTGGTATTTCTTTCTCAACCACTCCTTTTGAAGAAGAGGCAATAGAGAAATCTTCTCCCAATAATCTTTTGCCCAACGTTCTGAACTCCAGTTCGGCAAACACTTCTTTCAGTTTTTCTTTATTCCATTCTTTCAACCTGAAATCTTCTTCATGAAATTCAACAGGAACATTGGTAATGATAGTAGCTAATTTTTTAGAAAGGATAGCCATCTCTTTTCCCTTCTTTACTTTTTCACCCATAGCACCTTTTATCTTATCAGCATTGGCCAACGTATTTTCCAAAGAACCATATTCCGCTAGAAACTTAGCTGCAGTTTTTTCTCCTACACCCGGTATGCCGGGGATATTATCTACCGCATCACCCATCATACCCAGCATATCTATTACCTGGCTTACATCTTTTATATTCCATTTGGCACAAATTTCTGCCGGGCCCATTATTTCCACATCACCTCCCTGGTAGGCTGGCTTGTATATTTTTATTTTTTCAGAAACAAGTTGACCGTAATCTTTATCCGGGGTTACCATATATACTTCATAGTCGGCTTTCTCTCCCAATTTGCTCAGCGTACCAATCACATCGTCTGCTTCATAACCATCAATGGCGATAACAGGAATATTAAAACCTGCAATGATTTTTTTTATATCTGGCACAGCAGCACTGATGTCTTCCGGTGTTTCCTGACGATTGGCTTTATAATCTGCAAAGTCTGTATGGCGTTCTGTTGGTGCAGAAGTATCAAAACAAACAGCCATGTGGGAGGGCTTTTGTTTAGTAATCAACTCTACCAATGCGTTGGTGAAGCCAAATTGTGCATTGGTGTTCTTGCCTTTTGAAGTCAACCGTGGATTGCGGATGAGTGCATAATAAGCCCTGAAGACAAGGGCAAATGCATCGAGTAAAAAGACTTTTTTTTCCATGCCCCTAAGGTAAAGAAATCAGTGGCAGGTATGGCTAAAAACACAAATGACCCGTCCGCTTTATGCGAACAGGTCAAAGATATAGTTAGCGTTGCTTTGCTTAATTAATTGACAGCTTTAAAGCTGTGGCATCGCTCTGCTGTGTTTTTGAAGAAGCAGGTTCTTCAGCAGCAACTGAAGCAGTAGTTTGGTTTTTCTTTTGCAGGTACTGGTCCGGATTGTCCACCAGCACGGTGCCACCAAAGGCGGCTGTTTTTGGTTGAGCAATCTGATCGCTACCGGGCACAGAACTCTTGTCTTTATGAATAAAGTTCAGGTACAGGGCAAAGAATAGCAAGTTGAATGCAAAGAAATTTGCGACTTTACGGATACGTCTTTTCATGATACTGGATTTTATGGTTTTATTGATATTGGTTTTATTCGGATTCTGATGCTAAGATATACAGGGGTGTTTCTTGTTGCAAGTTTGCACAAAAAGAATTATTGAAAAAAAGTACAAATACTTTGCAGCGGTTCGTAAAACTACGAAAAGCGGTTAGTGGTTCTTCAGCATCAGTGTGATATCAGGGAGGATTTCAGAGTAAACCCGACTATTTTCTTAATTCTTCCAACTGCTTTTGAAGCATAAACATCGCATCCATCAGCCTCGCTGCCAACAGAAACAAAATCATTATTTGATTTTAATATTTTTATTATTGATAAAGATTAGCCCTAATACTAGCTGAACATGATTCAAGTTCTTTAAACAACTAGTTTTTTATAAAATCCTGAGAATCTTTTTGCTTACTATTCTGCAATTCCGACTTTGATTCGCATTTGATAATATACTTTTTCCAATGGCCTGACCAATGCCCGGGGTATATAACTTTCCAGCATTAGCTCGCAAGCAAATTATAGTATCTCACAGACCTCCCGGTGAGTCAATTGACCAAAAGACATACATAAGAATTGCTTCATCATGATTTATCAATGTATTGGTTGTTGGATTTAGATAAAAAGTCCAAAGAAATCACAGATAAATATTTCTCTATTAAAATAGAATCTATGGAAAACAAAAGAGACACAATAACAAAGATGTTGAACACAGTTGTTGTGCAACAAAGAAACCTCAGGTTTAATGATGGTCGCTTACAGCGGGCCAGGGAATTACCGAATGAATTGATTAATGAACTTAAAAGGGAATATCATATTGAAAGCAATTAATGAAGTACTAATGCATAATAAATGTATTTGCAAAAGCGGGGCTGGACCAGCATCAAATTCCTTAACCTTCGGCAATGCAAAACGTTACCTCCTTTCTAAAAACACTTCCGCCATCATACACCGCACACTACCGCCTTCCACTTCTTCAATGGTGGGCACTGCTATCGGCAACAATGTGGAATAAGCTTCCAGCATTTGTTTTTGTTCCTTTCGCAGAGAGTTAAAGGCGGTTTGACTCAGTATCAGAATGTTTTCACCTTTATTGTTTTTTACTTCGAGCATATTACCGGCAAAAGAATGCATCTGGTCACGGGTAATGGCGATAATACTATGATTAGTTGATTCCAGTAATTGACGCACAGCAATTAATTCCCATTCTTCCTCAATGGCTTCTTCACACAACACACAAAAATCTTCGCCGAGTGTCATCATTACATTGGTGTGATAAACAGGCATCCCGTTTTTATCGGTGGCCAGAAAAACAATAGCCTGGAAGTTGTTGGTAGCAGCATATTTTTCCAATACCGATAGACTCGTCCTTTCCGACACACAGGCATAAATCATTTTGTTCTCGTAATCTATAATCATACTGCCGGTGCCTTCTAAAAATCTTCCTTCGGCTTCGTATCCGGTCCAGTCCTGCAAATCCTTTATTATAAAGGAGGCGGCAATCTGTTCCAATATCTCTTCTCTTTTTTCTATTCTTCGATTGGGTGCATACATGGGAAACACCGTAACAATTCCAGTCGGAGAAGTGCTGAGCCAGTTGTTTGGAAAGATTGCATCGGGCTTGGCCGGTTCTTTGGTGTCTTCAATAACGAACACATTAATGTCGTGGCTTCGCAGCGTTTGCACCATAATGTCAAACTCAGTTAGTGCCCGTTGCTGTAATTCTTCCTTACTTATATCCGGGCTGGATTGAAAGTAATTATTGGCTGCTGTTTCTTCATTGAAACCAAAAGCAGCCGGACGAACCATTAATATGGTGGAGGTTAAAGGCATACCCCCGTCCCTCTAAAGGGAAGCAATTAAAGCGTCTATTTTTTTTGCCAGTTTGTGGTCTTTGTCAGTCACAACATCTCCGGCATCGTGGGTGTTAAGCCATATTTCAACCGTGTTGTAAACATTCGTCCATAATGGATGATGGTCCATTTTCTCGGCCTCTATTGCCACCCTTGTCATAAAAGCAAAGGCTTCGCTGAAGTTTTTAAACTGGAATTTTTTATAGAGTTTATTGTCTTTTTCTTGCCACATAGGTTTATTTTTAGAAAACTAAATGTTCTTTGTTTTTTATTTTTTCATTGGTCAATTCCAATACCAATTGCACACTGCTGATGGCCTTTATCGTCTGAATGGTTTCCTGTAATGATTCATCGCTTACTTCATCACCTTTCATCAACCATAAAAAATCAAGGTGTTTAAATTCCGGTAACAAGTATTCACCGTCAAACTGGTTGTTATAAACATAATGCGATAAGAAACGGGTGGGTTCACAATATTCATATACCGAAAAAAAATAGTTGCGTTTCTTTTTAGTGAGTTGTATTTCCAGTTCATTGTTGTTGCGGAAATTCAGGCCGATAGTATTATTCAGGTGCCAGCAGAATTGATAATCTTTTACCGGCGCCATAATGCCGAGCAGCCGGGTGTCGTCAAAAAATTCTTCGGTAAGTTGTTCTGTGTTGAGAACAAGTTTGGGGTTTCGGTATGCCATAGATTGAAATTCTTTAGTTCACCAACCTCAATACAAATTACAACTTAAAATTCAACTGTTGCTTCTAATGTTTCATTCCCTCTTTTGAATTTCACTTTTGTCTTCTCTCCTTTTTTGAATTTGCCGAGTGCCTGCATGTAATTTTCCAACGAAGAAATATTATTATCTCCCAGTTGAATAACAACATCACCGGCTTTTAATCCGGCTTTTTGTGCCGGCTTACCTTCGCTTACACCGTCAGCTCTTACACCGGTACCGGAATAAGTATAATCCGGCATGATGCCCATAGAAACACTGAATCTTGCATTGGTGGAAGTTTGTGTTTCTCTTGTTTTCAGAAAAGTAAGTTTGCCTTTTCCATTCAATGATTCAATAAGGTTAACTATATGCTCAATTATTATCTTTTCTCCTGCATAATTGATTTTATCCGCATCATCTGACGGTTTGTGATAATCAGTATGCAGCCCGGTGAAGTAAAACAATACAGGAATGTCTTTTCTGTAAAAAGAAGTATGGTCGCTGGGGCCGGTGCCGCTACTGTCAATTTTAATGTTTAATGAAGGGGCTACTTTCTTTACAGCGATTGACGGGTCATAATAATCTTTGCTGACAACATTCGACCATTCAGGAGAAGTGCCATATCCGCCAACGGTTAAGACTTTGCTGCTGTCATTCAGCCTCCCTACCATGTCCATGTTTATCATATAGTTCACCGTCTTCAAATCAATCGTTGGATTTTCAGTAAAATATTTTGAACCAAACAAACCAAGTTCTTCGCCGGAGAAAGCAATGAACAA
>JAJAZO010000250.1 GCA_026785745.1 Chitinophagaceae bacterium
GCCACTTAATATTGCCGGTTCTTCAATTACCTGTTTCAGATCCTTTCGCTTTAACCTGGGAACAAAAAACTGAGAGAAACCGATATACTCCGGCAACCCTCGAAAAGCTGAACATTGCCCGATATAATCGGACCGCATGGTGCATACCACATACACCGGTAAATTTTTCTTGATGGCTATACGGGCAGTTTCCAAAACCAGGTTTACTACAATCTGCGAATCCTGCGAAGGTGCCTCGTTATAAAAATTTTCCGGGTTGGTAAAAAATTCTTCAAACTGGTCAACCAGTATCATCAGGTTGGCCGCCTTTCTTTTTCTGTTTTTCCGGTCAGGTTCTGCTAACTGCTTCCATTCATCATCCGTTTCATCAATATAAAAATCAGAATTGGTGTAAAGGTCAATCAGAGAAGAAAACCCACGCCTCAGTTCAGTTTCAATAGTGGAAGGCTTACTCGCAAAAGTTTCTGCCAATGCTTCTGCCATATTGCCAACAGGGCTTCGCTCCGGACGAAAATCAGCTACTACCCAATTGGTGTATTTAGCTTTAAAAAATCCTGCTCTTGCATTAGGAACAAGGCCCGCATAGATCAGCGATGACTTTCCATCACCCGAAGCGCCGGTTACCATCAGGAATTTGTTTTGCTCCAGAAGAGCAGTGATCTGATCTACCTGCAGATCCCGGCCTTTGAAATAAAGACTTTCCTCTTCGGTAAATGACCGGAGGCCGGTGTAGGGGCATATCGTTTGTTGGTCTATCATCTATTCATTTTCATTTACGTAAGGAAGAAATCTCCGGCTAAAAATGAGTTCATTGTCTTTGAATTTCTTCCATTCTTCTTTTTTGGGTTTTGCTAAACTGAATCCGCCTGCTATACTTGCTAAAAATCCTGCATTGTCTGCCGGGGAAATTAGACCAGGAGCTTGCTGTTGTGCTTTAAATAAATTTCCTTCAATAGCAAATGCTTTACTAAATCTCCACATAGCTTCAAACTTAGTAAATGAATTTTTTATAGTGCGATACGCTTCTTTTGAATTCTTATACGGGTTCTGGTACATCAGTGCCATGGCTACCTGGTGGCGGTTGGGTTGAAAAACAGCCGGGTTATCAAGCCTGTTCATTTCTATACGGGCAGAATCAAGCAAACGGAGAGCCTGCTCCGGAGATTGCTTATTTAAAGATATCAACTGACTTGCATAAGCATACAGCGAAGAGCGGTTTACTTCTTTCTTAAATACATTGAGCAGCTTGTAGGCTAAATCAAACTGATTGTTAGCTGAAAGATCAGCTATGCATTTTCCAACTAATTCGAAAGAATAGTCGTTAACCCAATCATAATTTTTATATTGAAAAGCATTGAGCAGTTTATCCGGCTGAATTTTCTTACAATAAGAAATACCTTTTTCAGTTTCATTCAGATCAAAAGCCTGTTCACCCAGGTGCAGGTAAAGAATATTAAGGTCGGCCGATTGATTCGCTTTTCTTGCTTCCAATTTCGAAGCTAACCGATCCAGTTTGTCAATGGGTATTGCATCGTGTAAAGTCCAATCCCGTGAGGACATGAACATGTGGTAATCTGTAAGCCACATTTCAAAAAACCTGAGATCTTCAGTGTTTTCATAAAGGGCATCAAATAAATTATTATCCAAGACATACTCTGTAAATGAAAAAGAATTGTAATAATATACAAGAGTCCGGGGTTCGAAAGGGTGAAAGGGAACTCGATAATCAGGATACAACATAAGGAATCTCCTGGGCACAGTTATTGTTTCTGAACCGGCTAATCCGGAAACAGAAATAGATTGCTTCAAATATTCCTTTGGTAAAAGCTGGTAATAAGTAAGAGCCTCTTTATAATACTGATCAGATACTGTGTTTTCCGTGCCCCTGATCTCATTTCGGTAAGCAAATAAATTACCTTCATTTTTGAGTGCAGTCGTTAAATTAAAATTCTTCTCATTGTTATCATTGATTTTTAAAATTTCTTCCCTCAGCTTCGTAAAGAAAAAAGAAAGCATCTCGTTACTTGAATACTTAATATTCATATTGGAAAAGCTCTGGCCACCACCACCAGCATAAAAATTAACATTGGAAGTTGTAAAACCTTCAATGACAGACCGTGTTACCAATCGGTCGTAAAACTCTTCTGCACTTATTTTTTTCCATGTACAATATCCTTCTACAAATTCATCCAGCCGTGATGTGGTTCCATACGTATAATAAACGGCTGCAATGTTGGCAGCATTTTCTGCATGTGTAGCATAATCATTCTGATAAAAGTTTTGCTGATACTGCAGCAGGGAATCTATGCATCGCAAAACCTTTTCAGTATTGCCAACAGCCGCATATAAATAAGCCAGGTCTTGGTAAAGTCCGTTAAACCTGGGTCCATAATTTAGGCTACCACGCACCAACAGTATATCCTGCTGGTAATTTTTTTCGAGCCAGGGAGTTCTTGATTCATTTTCAAATGGAGAAAGAATTTTCAGCAGTTGGTCAATCTCGTCAGGTGAAAATATTTTATGGTTTATGCCGTTATCCAGTGCCAGACTTAAGTTTTGTATATCGGTAAAGCCTTCCGGTTGTACTTTAAAAATATGCATTGCCCAACGGGCAGAACGTTTTGCATTGCGGGTGTCGATTGAATTTAATGATTCATCCTGGTTGACAAAAAATGCAAGTCCGGCAGTTACTGAAAAATCATGGATCAGTTTTAACCCCTTAGAAAGTTCCTTGCTATTATTTGGTATGGCAAGTTGCTCAAGCAAACTATCGGCTATAGTTAAGCTTTGCAAAATTTCCTTCCGGGGTTCATATCGCCCTTGCATCACCAATTGTGTGGCAATACCAGTTGCTATTTTAATTTTCTGTCCCGGATCTTTTACGGCATCTATTACTTCAGGTATTGTTAAATTACCAAGAATGAGTTGTTCGGTAATAACAGGGATTGGAAACTCAGGACTGAGTTTAGGTACATTGGCAAGTTTAAACGTCTGCTCTTTAACAGCCTTAAGTACATAATCATTTTGCTTTTTAAAATAATCCCGCACTGCAAATGAGCTTAGCACTATAAAAGCGATTAAAGCTAATACTGCGGCGATACGTTTTGCTCCGTAACGCATTACTGTCCGGGTTACGACATGCTTTCTTGTACTTTTTGATATGAACTCCTGCGCATTACCAAGCACCAGCTTTGCATTTGATAATTTTTTATCCTGCTCTGTAC
>JAJAZO010000251.1 GCA_026785745.1 Chitinophagaceae bacterium
GAGTTTGATACCTCAACCCCACCAAACTATCCCCCAAATATTTCATCGCTGCATAACAGGTCGGCAGTTTGATATTACTGGCCGGTACAAAATATTTATCGCCCTGGTAATTGTATAGATATTTATTAGCCGCCGGGTCAAAAATACTGATACCCACATGGGCGGTTTGTAATGCTTTTGTATCCAGCACATCTGCTTTGGCTGAATGGGCGATTTGTTTGCTGACAGAACAGGAAGAAATAATTAAGAATGAACAATTAATAATTAATAATTGAAATCCAGATAGCTGAAAAGATTTTCCCATAATTCTTAATTATTAATTACTAATTTTTAATTGAGCTGTATAATTCTCCCTTCTTTCACACTCTCCAACGCCGCTTCAATAATCCGCATATTCTTTATTCCATCCGCAGCCGGAACAGGATTGGGACCCTGCCCGGTTAATGCTTTATATACATCATCATAATATCCCATATAGTTTCCGGGTGATGATGTTGTTTCCCTCCGAACCACTTCGCCATTTATTTCGGTGTGTAATAGTCCATCCGGTGATGAGGGGCCGGGACACCAGCTTTCTAACGATGGGTTTGTTCCGGCCAGTAATTGTTGCTCCTGCATATCGGAACGTTGTTGCAGGAAAGTTCCTTTCATACCCTGTATAGTATAGGCATAAGTTGATTCTCTTGCAATGACAGTGGCTTTTAACCTTACCCGCAGCCTATCATAATAAAAAAGCAATTCAAAATAATCCGGCACCGCCACATCATCCCGCATTTTTATAAGGTCAGCAAATAAGGCATTGGGAAAACCAAATAACTGAATGGCCTGGTCAACCAGGTGCGGAGATAAATCATAAATATTACCGGCTCCCGGCATATTGCCTTCTTTATGTTGCTTACCTCCGAAAGAAGGGCGGTAACGGTCGTAACGGATTTCTGCTTCTCTTACTTCTCCCAACAATCCTTGCTGCAACACTTCTTTCACTGCCCGGTAATCACCATCATACCGGCGGTTTTGATATACACTTAAAAAAAGATTGTTTCGCTCAGCTAATTCAGTTAACTCTTCTGCCTCTTTCACTGTAACAGCAAATGGCTTTTCAATCACCATATTTTTACCAGCCTGCAATACCAACTTAGCCTGCTCAAAATGCAAATGACTGGGAGTATTTACTACAATCAACTGTAAATCTTTATCGGCACATAGTTCTTCTACGGAACGGTACAATCTTGCATCTGGGTATTTTTCTTTTGAATCGTTATTGTTTCTTTCAACGATAGCGGATAATTCATATCCCGGATGCGCATCAATGAACGGCGCATGAAATAATTTTCCACTCATGCCAAAGGAGCAGATGCCGGTTTTGATGATTGAAGTATACATTGAATATTGAGAATTGAGAATTGAATATTTAACCCACCCCTTTCGGGAATTTCTTTATTGCTAAACACTGTTGCCCCTCCGGGGAGGGGATGAAGACCCTGCTATCCGTTGTTCACACCTTGCTGCTTTATTGAAATTATAATTCCAATAAAGTCTGCCCGGACTTAGTTCTCCGCCGCGGCGGAGGTAGGGGGCTATCCTCTTTCCTGTGCTCTTAACCATCGCTCCGGTATCTCGTTACTACTGGCCAGTAAATAATCTTTATAGCTACAGGCAATGAATTTTTTATCGGGCAGCTGCATCCACCATCTCCCTGTTTTTTTGCTTTGTAAAAAAGTAGTTTCTACTTCTGCAAAGGCTGTATGGTATTCATTGAATGAATCTCTTTCATCCAATTCCGATTCTCTTCTGCCACGGCTGCGGCCATCCAGCACATACCAAAGCATGTGACTGATTTGTTTGGCTGTCAGCTCATCTTTGTCATGTTGCACATCATAACCATAGATGCCGATACTATTTACATTGGGACTCATCCCTGCATAGCGCATCAGCACACAGGCTTCTTCGCCATTCAGTCCGTTGGGAGAAAGGGTACTGGCCGGTGCATAAGCACTGGCAATTGCCGTAATGTCGAAGCTGAATAAATTGCTGTTGCGGATAACAGGTTCCATCTCATCAATATTCTCCTTCACACTGCCGACACGATAACAATCGAAACGGAGCTTGTCCATTGTTTCCAGCATCCGGGGATGTACATAATAACTTTGAAATGCAATATGATTGTAGTGACGAATATAATTGGGCTCACCGGTCAGCATTTCCATCAGGAAATTTTCATGTCGGAATGGTGATTCAAGGTTCAGATCAATCAACGCATCCACACAACTTGCTTCAATCGTTTTTTTATTTTCTGCATACGCATTGTATTGCGACAGCGTCAGATCATGCGAACCACCGAGAATGATAACTGTTTTGCCGTCATTCATCAGTTCCTGCACCACTGTTTTTAATGCAGCATAGGAATCAGTAAATAAAGAACCCACTTTAATATTTCCTACATCGGCAATCTTTATATCCTGGTGCCAGTAATACAAAGAGTAAAAATGGCGACGGATAATATCCGGAGCTTCACTATGTCCATGAATCAGTCCGCTGCCCCGCTGCTCGCCACAGCCCACAATTACTATTTGTGCTTCATCCAGGTCCGGAAATTCTTCGCTATATACAGCAATAGTTTTTCCCAGTTGTCCATCTTTATAACCTTCATCATGAGAAACCTCATGCAGGTTGACAGGTGATAAAAAGTCGGAAATGTTAAGGTGGTCTGACATAAGTACAAAGCTAAGAGGTAAAAGAGAAAAAAAGAGAGATTTCACGCAGAGGTCGCTGGGCTCATAGTGGAAACACCCCAAAATTGTTGGGCATTGATAAAAATTATATTAACTCCTGTAAAATAGTAATTAATAACTCTCCGCACCCTGTGCTCTCTGCGTGCCACTCATTTCCTCTCTTAGCTTATCTTTGCGGCCATGGAAAATTTGCTGAAAAAGATTGAGGATTATAAAAAAGAAATAGAAGGGTCAACTACTTCAGATGCTAAAGCTGTTGAGGAATTTAGAATTAAATGGCTCGGCACAAAAGGTATTGTGAAAGAGATAATGGGGGAAATGAAAAATGTAGCTCCTGATAAAAAGAAAGAAGCCGGACAGATGCTGAATGAATTCAAGATTTTTACGGAAAGCAAGTTCGAATTACTAAGGGAGTCTGCTACCAACGGCCAACAATCAATGGCTAATCAGATAGACCTTACTCTTCCCGGTGATACATTACCACTCGGTTCCCGTCACCCGGTTATATTAATGAAGAACCGCATTGTTTCTATTTTTCAACGGTTGGGGTTTGCAGTAGCAGAAGGGCCGGAGATAGAAGACGACTGGCACAACTTCGGTGCATTGAATCTCCCCGCACATCACCCGGCAAGAGATATGCAGGATACATTTTATGTACAACAAAATCCGGATTGGGTTCTTCGTACTCATACCAGTAATGTACAAATTCGGGAAATGGAAAAAGGCAAGCTGCCTATCCGTATGGTAATGCCCGGCAGAGTTTATAGAAATGAAACAGTAAGTGCAAGAAGCCATTGCTTCTTTCACCAGGTGGAAGGATTATATATTGATGAAAATGTTTCTTTTGCTGATTTGAAACAGACACTTTATTTTTTTGTAAAAGAAATGTATGGTAAAGAGGTAAAGGTTCGTTTCCGCCCTTCTTATTTTCCTTTTACCGAGCCAAGTGCCGAGATGGATGTGACTTGTTTTATCTGCGGCGGCAGCGGTTGTAATATTTGTAAAAAAACAGGTTGGGTAGAAATTCTTGGTTGCGGTATGGTGCATCCCAATGTTTTATCCAATTGTAATATTGACCCCAATAAATATACCGGCTTCGCCTTCGTCATGGGTATCGAACGGCCAGCGATTCTGAAGTACGGCGTTAATGATTTAAGATTGTTCAGTGAGAACGACGTAAGGTTTTTAAAACAGTTTACTTCAGCGATATAAAAAAGACCGCCTATATAGGCGGCCTTTCAACAAAACATGATGGTGTGTATTATTTAGCCGGAGGGTTGTAAAAAGCAAGCACCAGCGATGATACTATTGCTATCCACAGGCCTGCTCCATATCCTTTTCCTATATACTTAAAGATGCTACCAAAGTCAGCTCCTTTAATCAGGGGGCCTATAAAAATGAAATACAATATGGTTAACAGTGGCAGCCAGACCAGCAAACTGCGGCTAACAATATAATTTCCTTTATTGAGTTCGCCCATTAATAATAGCAAACCACAAATGGGGAAAATAAGTAAAAGGTATTTCTGCCAGTCCCCATTTTTTGATTGTACCTCATCAAATGCACTTACCCCTGCACTAAAAGGAAGGAAGAAACTGGCAATCAAGGCGACTGCTAAAATGATTGTGAATGTTTTTCTGTCCATGTTGGTTGGTTTTAAGTGGTGAGAAAATATTAATTGATTACTAATATTATTATTTCATCGCTGACATCCGCCTGTAGCTGAAAAAAGCTGCTGCCAGGAAAGCTATCACTGCAATATAAAACCAGGGAGTAAAGTCAACCGTGATTTTTATATTATCTGATAAGTCACTCATTTTATCTCCAATCTTATCAATAGTGTTCCCTACATCATTATCTGGTGTTTTGTCTTTTATATTGGGAGTACTGATTTTAGCATCTTTTTTTATATCAATCATACCCATTATCAACCCACCTGCGCCCAGAATGCCAGACAAAATGGCTATAGCAATTAAGGCTTTTACATTCGTAAATGACAAGATTAAACCAACACCGCCAACTATTAATGCAATAAGCATATACAGGCTCTTCTTGCTTTTGTCTGTTACTTTTGCGGTGGTATCTACACTAGTTTCTTTTGCCTTATCCAATAAGGAGTTGTTTTTGCCATCCATATCTACATTATAGCCGGTAGCCAGTTCAACTCCGCTGAATTTTTTCAATGATGAGCCATTACATTTAATATCCACAAAAGGCATTAAAAAAAGCAAGATGGCGACAATAAAAGCAGCCGATGAAGGAATTTTTGATCCAAATATACCAGGCGAAGCCGGTGGTTGAACATATACAGTTGTGGAGGTTGGTTGGTTGGTGTCCATATCAAATTTTTGTTTAAGGTAAGAAAATTAAAAAATACGAGGATTATTTTTCCAAAATGAACCGGGCTCCGGCTTCAGCACTGAAATACGCAAAATCATGCAGCCCCTGTTGCAAACGAAAGATATAGACTTTATTGTTCTTTCTCTTTTCTATGTTTACTCTTACTAATGTTGGCCGGTCGCCATTATTCAAATATCCGGAATAGCCTGCTGCATAAGCCTGTAACCGAAGTCCTTTCTTGTTCCATTCAAAACCGCTGCCGAACAGGATTGCATCATTCTGCCGGTGCTTTTCTATATTTGTTTGCCACACCAAAAAACCGGCCATACCTATCCATTTCCAGTTACTGTTTTTAAAAGGCAGGCCGCCGCCAATGTCAATCCAATAAGAAGGTACATCAGCATATCTTGCCATGGTTAAAAGTCCGCCGGAGGGCATCCTGATGCCAAGCCGCAGTGCCAACTGTATCTTATCTCTTTTTTTTTGAAAAAGCTGAATGGTTGTACTCGCTACCACATCACCCACGGTCTTTTTTTTATAATAATCTAAATAAAATGTTTTTCGTTCTGTTTTCTTTTCATGTGATAGCTGAAAAGTTTCAAAAGGTACAAACTGCACATCTACTGAAATAGTATTTTGTTTGGTAGTATAGTTGCCATACAGCACCAGGTTTTGTGTATTATCCCCTTTTGAAAAATGGGTGTTAGCAGAAAAGCCGATGGAGGAAAGACTGTCAATGCTGCCATTATTAATAAATGGCACACTCAGCGCATTAGGGCCCATATATTTTGGAGAAAGGATAAGGTATTTTGACCAGTGGGACTGGCCATCCCAGTTCACATTATTAGACCACCACATTTCGGTTTGGCAAAAGCAACAAAACGGAAATAATAATACCCCAGCTATCAGCAATATCAGGTTCCGTATAAACAAAAACATAATTCTAAAGATACAATTTACCCTGTCAAAATAAGAGGGGTTTTTATTTTGCGATGTATAGCTTTGGGCAGAGTAGTATCTTTATTGCTTCAAATAAACTTTATGATTATCAACAGTATTTGTGTTTGCGGGGCAGGAACGATGGGCAGTGGTATTGCACAGGCTACAGCACAATCTGGATTTTCTACGTTGTTGTATGAACTGAACCCGGCAGTATTGGAAAAATCAAAGGCCGGTATAGAGAATAATCTGCAATCGTTGGTGGATAAAGGAAAGATAACGAACGAAGAAAAAGAAAAGATTCAGCAGCGGATAC
>JAJAZO010000252.1 GCA_026785745.1 Chitinophagaceae bacterium
CCTTTAGCTCATTTTCAAATTCAATGATGATATTGTTGTATAAAGTATCGGCACTGCCCCGGTGTTTTTTATGGTGGCGGGGAATATTTAGTATTGTTCGTTCAGAACCAGAGCTGATGGCATCAATAATAGCTTCAATTTCTTTTTCGCCGTGATAGAGGCGATGTAATAAATCTTTAAACAATTCTTTTTTAGTAAGTTCTTTATTGGCAGCCTTTATATTTTTCAGGTATTCTGCTATCACAACAGTTTTCGGCTTCATGCAGTAGGTTTAGTAAAGCTTTATTAAATGAAAATAAATAAAAGAGTTCAGATTTTAAGTATAATAAATCAGCTCCGCTTTCCTTAATTTACAGGCATGAAAACCATATTTTTTTTATTATTTCTGGGAACAATCAATGCCTCCGCCCAAATAAACCCAACCAACATCACCATTGCCCGTGATAGTTTTGGTGTACCACACATCTTTGCACCTACCGACCCCGAAGTGGCGTACGGTTTAGCATGGGCACATGCCGAAGATGATTTTGAGACATTGCAGTTAGTGGTGCTGAGTGGTAAAGCAAAACTGGGAACAGGTCTTGGTAAAAAAGGGGCCGAAGGAGATTATGTTATCAACCTGCTTCGCATCCGCAAAACAGTAGAAGAACAATGGAATACATTGAGTCCAGATTTTTTGGCGTTGATAAAAGGATATGTGGCCGGGTTAAATGCTTATGCAAAAGCACATCCAACGGAAATTAAATACAAAAAGACTTTTCCTTTTGATGAAAAAGAATACCTGACGGCGGTTGTTTTTTCCACCAGTCTTTTTTGCGGGATTGATCAGGTTTTACCACAAATATTGGGTGGTAATATAGCTACCATTCCCGGTTTTAATCCGCAAGGGTCTAATGCCTTTGCAATGAACTCTAATAAGACAACAACAGGAGAATCTTTTCTCGCCATCAATGCACACCAGCCGCAGGAAGGGCCGGTAGCTTTTTACGAAGCACATTTACAAAGCGAACAGGGATGGAATATGCTCGGTGGTTTATTTCCGGGAGGCTGCTTAATTTTTCATGGTACGAATGAAAACTTAGGTTGGGCACATACCGTAAACTACCAGGATAAGGTAGATGTGTTTCAGCTAGAGATGAATCCGGCCAATAAAAATCAATACAAGTTTGACGGGCAGTGGATAAACCTCGAAGAAAACAAAGCCAAACTGAAAGTAAAAGGCTTACCCATTACCATCGGAAAGAAAATATACTGGAGTAAATATGGCCCAACGGTAAAAACGGATAAAGGAGTTTTCTCATTACGGGTTCCTGCCACCATGGACATTAAAGCTCTGGAAGAATGGTACCGGATGAATAAGGCAAAGAATTTTACAGAATTCTACAAAGCTCTTAGCATGACAAGCCTGCCCATGTTCAACATTATGTATGCAGACAGGTACGACACTATTTTTTATATCAGTAATGGAAAAATGCCACGACGAAATCCTGATACAAAGTATAATTGGAAAAGTACCTTGCCGGGAAATACATCAGCAACTTTATGGACAGAGTTTAAACCCATTGGTGAATTGCCACAATATCTAAATCCTGCATCCGGTTATTTATTTAATACCAACCACTCTCCTTTTCTGGCAACTGATACAAAGTACAATCTTGATATGAAGAAGTTTGACAGAACAGATGGCTATGAAACATATCACAACAACCGAAGCCAACGGGTAACGGAGTTAATAAACGGAAATAAAGTTGATTATAATACGTTCAAAAAAATAAAATTTGATCAGCAATTGCCACAACAATTAAAATTCACTTACGGTATTGACAGTATGCTAAACCTTAATGTTGCCGACTTTCCTGCCTTGAAAGAAGTGATAACAAATTTTCAAAACTGGGACAGAAAAGCTGTTGCTAATAGTAAAGGAGCAGCCGTTTTTATAGTAGTGTATGATTATGTAAGCAAAAAATTAAGAGGAACACCGGCAAGACAATTAACAAAATCGGAATCAGTAGAAACCTATCAGCATGTGCATGATTATATGATGCAGCATTTTAGAAAGACTGATTTGGTGTTAGGTGATGTACAAAAATTGGTACGGGGCGATGATGTCCGTCCGGCCTGGGGCCTGCCCGATGTATTGACAGCGGCTTATACGGAGCCTTATAAAGATGGCATGCGAAAAGTAAATTCCGGCGATGCCTATATCTGTTTTGTCCGCTATCCGAAAAACGGGGGTTTGCCAATGATTGAATCTGTAAATACATTCGGTGCATCTATGCATCCTGCATCGCCGCATTATAAAGACCAAATGGTGATGTTTCAAAATCAGCAAACCAAGCGAATGACTTTAGATAAGCTGGAAGTACTGCGTACAGCAGAAAGGGTTTATCATCCGGCTATAACTCAGTAATAATTGGCTGAATTAATGACTCAATATATTGTAAGTATAGTTTTGCAGGCTCAATAAAGTCTTTGGTAGTCTCTGCATCTTCTTCTATAGTGTCACTGTAGTCTTCTTCAATCCTTTCTTGCATCAGCCTGCTGAAAAAGGAAGCCTGCTGCATTTCAAATTCACCTGTTTGAACAAAATGCTGATGAAGCTGGTTAATAACACCACTATGGGTTTTAGGAATTAAATCTTTTGTAAGCAGTAAAGCCTTTGTGGCATGAAAACAAGCATAGTACAAACGATTTATTACGGTAGCATAAAATTTATTCTGAAATAAAATATCTGCTTCGTTTAGAAAAGACCTTGCTTTTTGTAATTTTAACCTGATTGCTTCCAGTTGCTCAGTACTCATAGAAACACACAGTTATTTGCAATAGATTTCTTCAAAGAGTAATAAGACGGGTTTTGTTTCCAATCTTTTTGACTAACCAGTAAAACATTAATAAAAACCCCTGCTGCAACACTTAGTGGAAAAATAGTATTATGGAGGATTTGTTTAAGTGCAGGAGTAACTAACTGGTTGCTCAAAACAAGAATATCCCAGTCGCTTTCATCATGAGCAGTACTGGTTGCCCTGCTGCCAAAGAGAATGACTTCGGCGTCAGGAAGGATTTGTAAAACTTGTTTTTTTACAGATAATAGTATTTGCTCTGATGTTTCCACACTTCAAAGG
>JAJAZO010000253.1 GCA_026785745.1 Chitinophagaceae bacterium
ATCTCAAGGTTTCTTTCAGTTGCATCACGAACAAGAAAATTGGAAGTATAACCCGCATAGGTTTCTACGTCTTTTATGTAATGATTTATAGGGCTTATTGCCATCAGAACATCTTCAAGCCATACCGATACATCACGATACGCCATATAAAATCTTCTTTTCTTTGTTTATGAAATAAAGGAGATACCTGTTTTTTATAAATTCTTCTTGTATAAGATCAACCTTTCTTTTTGTAATTGATTCAATGGCATTGCCAAGACTTTCTTTATTGGCAACTCTTTGAAAAATTTCCTCATCAGAATTTGAAAGGGTGGGTATAAAGATTACGAGAAAATCTAAATCGCTTTTTTCTGTAAAGTCATTTTCCCTGGCACCACTACCAAAAAGGTATAAGGAGCTTACCTTATGTTTTTGGCAGGCTTCTATAATTTTGTCCAAATTATTTTGAATAGGATTTATCATTTTGCCCAACTTATTACTATTTTTCCTAATAAAGTTCCTTGTGTACAATCAGTGGCTTGCACCATTGCATATTCCCCTTTTTTCAAATTATAATGTTCTTTGGGAAATACAAATACTTTTCCATGAGAACTTCTTCCGGCCCAGTCCTGGTCACTTTTCTTACTGTCGCCTTCTATTAAAATTTTAAACATTTTACCAATATCTCTTTTATTACTTTCTAATGATAGCCTGTTTTGTAGTTCCACTACTTCATACAATCTCCCTTTCTTTACTTCCAGCGGCACATCGTCAGTATATCTTTTTTGTGCCAGTGTTCCCGGTCTTTCTGAATAGAAATACATATAGGCATAATCATACTTCGAGTATTCCATAATACTAAGCGTATCCTGATGGTCTTGTTCTTCTTCTGTACAAAAACCAGTTATGATGTCTCCGCTTATACCACAATCAGGAATGATTTGTTTTATCCTGTCCACTTTACCCATATACCATTCTCTTGTGTACGTACGGTTCATCAATTGCAAAACTCTTGTTGAACCACTTTGCACCGGCAGGTGAATGTAGTTGCAGATGTTTTCATACTTAACAATTGTATGCAACACATCGTCCGTAATGTCTTTTGGATGCGAAGTAGAGAAACGTACCCGGAGCAGGGGAGAAACGAGAGCAACTTTTTCAAGCAGCATGGCGAATGTTACTGTGATGTCGTTTTCTTCGTCCAGGAAATAATAACTATCTACATTTTGTCCCAGCAGCGTTACTTCCCGGTATCCCTTTTCAAAAAGATCGGTACATTCTGCAACAATACTATCTGCACTGCGGCTTCTTTCCCTTCCTCTTGTAAAAGGAACAACACAGAATGAACACATATTGTTGCAGCCCCGCATAATGCTTACAAAAGCACTTACCCCATTGCTATTTAATCTTACCGGAGAAATGTCGCCATAGGTTTCATCCCGGCTCAATAAAACATTTACAGCTTTTTGCCCGCCTTCTGCTTCCCTTACCAATGCCGGTAACGAACGATAAGCATCTGGCCCGACAACTAAGTCAACCAACTTTTCTTCCTCCAGTAATTTTGATTTTAGCAGCTCTGCCATGCAGCCTAGCACCCCTACCAGCATTCCTTTTTTTTGTTTCTTTAGTTGCCTGAATTCTGTGAGGCGTTTGCGGATGGTCAGTTCCGCTTTTTCCCGGATGGAGCAGGTATTGATAAATATGAGGTCGGCTTCTTCAACAATTTTTGTTGCACCAAAGCCTTCATTATTCAGGATAGAGGCCACAATCTCACTGTCGGCAAAGTTCATGGCACAGCCATAGCTCTCTATATAAAACCGTTTTTTAAACTGGTTAGGTTCATGGGCAAAAGGGGCATAAGCTTCTCCCTGCCTTGTTTCATTATGTACCCGATAGCTATCGGCTTTATCTGTCACTACGTCAAGCATATAAGTTCTGTTGTACCCCGCAATAAAACGGGACGGGTTGCAAATATACTGCTAAGACCCTGATTTGTGACAGGATGGCAGCAAAATAGTAACCATATCAAACGATTGAACAAAACGTTCACCCAGTTCTTTGTCAACCTCTTAGCAAGGTTGGCGGTATCTTTACGTCTTATATTTTGACTTGAAAAAACTAACCCTCTTTATCATCCTTTTGGCCGTTGGCTTTCATTCCTTTTCACAAAGCAATGATCCCGGCATTTTAACCGGTGATGTACTTGACGAAAGTAAAAAAGCAATGGAAGGTGTAACCGTTGTACTCACTTCTTTAAAGGATACTAACCAGCGACGTTCAACCCTGACTGACAAGAACGGCAATTTTCTTTTTGAAAAAATCGCTTTTGGCTATTACAGGCTTCGCCTTTCTGCAGTTGGGATGAAGAACCTGACGTTAGACAGCATCCATATTCGTCAGGAAAGATTTGATTTCAACCTGAATGATGTGGTGATGAAGCCTAATGTTAACCAGCAACTGGATGAAGTGATTATTTATGCCGAAAAGCCATTGATACAATCAAAGGATGGCAACATTACATTTAATGCAGGTGAATCTGCCCTGGCAGCCGGCAGTAATGCCAGTGACTTATTGAACAACGTACCACTGGTTTCGAAAGACCCGAACGGTAAAATAACAGTGAGGGGAAAAGAACCTAGAATTTTGATAGATGATAAGCCTGTTGAATTAAATCTTCAGCAATTACAGGATTTATTAGAATCGTTACCGGGCAGCTCAATTGAGAAGATTGAAGTAATGACAAATCCCCCGCCTCAGTATGCGAATGAACAAGGCGGTGTAATCAATATCATTACCAAAAAAGGAAAAGTGGGTAAGAGTGGGCGGTTAAGTATTTCTGCAGGTACAAGAGGAGAAGAAAGTATCAACGGAAGTTTCAATTACCGAAAACAGGGATTTGCGTTGAGCATTAATGCCGGAACAAATTATAATCGTTTACAAGGCAATGGCTATTCTATACGGAATAATTTTTATACTGATTCTTCCAATTTTTTTAATACAAAGAATAATTACCTGAATAAAACATGGCGGCCCAATTTGCGGGTAAACATGGATTATGACATCAATAAAATGGAGTCGCTGAACTTTGTGTTGCAATATAATCAGAACAATTACGATAACGAGAGTATAACAGAATACACAAACATCAACAGGGTTGGAAAAATTTACCGGCTGAGTGAAAGGAATATTTTAAGCAATGGTGACAAT
>JAJAZO010000254.1 GCA_026785745.1 Chitinophagaceae bacterium
AGGACGCAGCAAATATTTTTTGACTCTGCGACCTCAGTGGGAAAAACATCATTGAGTTGCCAATTACTTCGGGTATTTCTCCACCTTATTACTGATTGGTTTCACTGTCCGCATATAAGCATAAATAGCTTTCAGGTCATCATCTTTCATTCCAGCCAATAAACTAAGCGGCATTATCGTATTGTCTTTTCCCGGTTTGAAATTGTAATTTTTTTCTTCCCGGAAAGGAATAAATTTATTCAGGAACTGTGCTTCATCCCATCTGCCAATTCCTGTAGCAGTATCAGGAGTAATATTGGACGAAATTACTTTGTAAGTTCCCGCATCAAACGGATAACCTCCGGCAAACATCCTTGTCATATCCATGCCTTGTTCTGTGTATGGTGTGTGGCAAGTACCACAATCAGCCATCGTTACTAAATATTCACCATATTTTACTTTATCACTTTCCGGGGGACGAACATTTCCATCTATAGAAGGTTGCAACGCAGGCCCGGGATAAGCAGCGGCTATTGGCATCATCAATTGTCTTGGAGGTACTTTATTCCTTATTGGTTTCAACGTTCTTATATAAGCAATAATACTCAACAAATCTTCTTTTGCCATGCGGTTAAAATTGGGATAAGGCATTAGCGGAAAAAGAGTGTCGCCATTTTTGCTGATGCCTTGTGTTATTGCCCTTAATAGTTCATCATCTGTCCAGGTGCCGATACCTGTCTCATTATCTGGTGTAATATTTTTTCCGTGGAGCACACCGGGCAATCCAAATTTTTGATCAAACACCATCCCCCCGCCACCTTCTGTTCCAGGAATTACCGGGCCGGAATATTTTTCTAAATCTCTCTTACTGTGGCAGTCCATACAGGCTGCTACATTGTTGGCAAGATATTCCCCTCTTTCTAATACAGTTTTCAGAGAATCTTTACCGACTGCTGCTTTGGGTTCTGACGAATTGTTGCATGCCGAAAAATTGGCGGCAATAATAATGGCGGAGCATATCACCGCCAGGGCAATAAACTTTTTCATGTTGGTTGGTTTTAAATGGTTCAACAGAAAAGGTAAAAAAGTTTTGGGAAAGAGCCAACAAAATGTTGGAGAACCCGGTTAGCAATGAAAATCATTTATTTAAGCACATAACCAACACTGAAAGTCAAAGGCACCTTCACCCCGTTATTCTGCGAAAAGATATTTCCGTTGGAGAAGTGGGCAATACGAAGCCCTGCATTGAAATTCTTTTTTTTGCCGGCAAACATTCCTATGCCCATCGCATCATAAAAAGTAAATTTCTTTCCGGTTGTTTCATTGTCAATTAATGTTTTTGAAATGTAGGTTGGTCCTGCCACAGTGTATTCAAAAAATAAATCCGTTTTGGGAGAACGGAATGCCGTGAACCTTAAAACCGGGTATAACGATACGGTGAGAAATTTATCATTGTTGTTCCTGCTTCTCCAATAGCCCACGCCTGCACCCCAATCCAATGAAAATACTCTTCTGGCATGAAATATATTTCGCTGATAGTTTACAGAAAAGCCTTGTTTTAAATGGGCCGCACCACCCCAGAACAAAGGCAATGTTTTTGAAAACAAATCATTAACCCCGTAATGAAAAGCATTGGTAGTATAGCTTAGCTGTAAAATATGCTTCGCAAAATAGTAACCGCTTTTAATATTACTGGCTACTTTTTCTTTGGAGAGTTCTTTCAGGTGATAATTAAATCCTGCTGAATAAAAAGTAGTGGCTGGTTGTTTATTTTTTGTATTGGCCGGCGACCAGGTAGTGCTAAGGAGCAAATCCCATTTTCTATTAAGATGATACTTCAACGCACCGCCAAATAAACCAGTAGCAAATGTTGCATCTTTTACCACATCCACATAGTTAATATCAAAACCCTTCCTTGTTATAACACCAAGTCCTGCTTCTGCAAACAAGGAGAATTTTTTTGCAATGGGTAGTTGCCCCGCTAATGTAAGCCCTCCTACATTCATCCACACAGAATTGCTGGTAATGTTGCCATTGATATTTTTATAAATAACCCAATCTACAGGACGCATATAAGTGATCTGTGCCGACAGGTATTTATTGAACTGGTAACCGAATAACGTAATGCGGGGTGCAATATGTGGAACCGTTACAGATTGCACAGTAAAGCCCGGCTCAAGTTGTGATGAAGAAAACGGGTAGTTGATATAACCCATACTCAAACCGAAGTACGCATTTTTTAATCCCCACGGATATTGAATTCTTTTTTCGCCGGGTTGTGCCGCAGCAAAAAAATTAGTTAATAAAAAAAATCCCGCCATCAACCCACTCCTGAAATTTATCCGCTGCATTACTGCTGTTTGTAATTAAAGTAATTGTTTCACCCGATAGCTATCAGGTTCTGATTTATCATCTATCACTACCAACCGGGCATTGAACCCTTTCTCAATTCTTCCCATTTCTTTTAACCCTAATAGCCTTGCCGGATACAGACTGCACATTCGTAATGCTTCGCCCAATTCTATTTTTCCAAAGTTAACCAGGTTTTGTACGGCTTGCACCATCGTTAATGCAGAGCCGCTGAGAATATTTGCTGCTTCGTATTTATCTCCCACCTTTTTATGCGGGTAGTCTCCTTCTGTAGTATCCGTTACAGCATCGGTAATAACAAATAATCTTTCCTTCATAGCCTGCTTTGCAATGCGTATGGCTGCATAGTCAACATGATAGCCGTCAGGAATAATGCTGGCCATTACTGTTGCATCATCCATAGCTGCACCTGCCAGTCCCGGTTGCCGGTGTTGCAAAGGGCTCATCGCATTATACAAATGAGTAACGGAGGTAATGCCACTGGCAAAACCTTTTTTTGCTTCAACATAGGTGGCGTTACTATGTCCTGCTGAAATAACGATGTTGTGCGAAAGAATTAAATCAATTACTTCTTTACTACACAGTTCCGGCGCAAGGGTTATCATCCGGATAACTCCTTTTCCATAGTTTAATAATTCTTCTGCTTCTTGTATTGTTGGCGGATGAATCAACGATTCAATATGTGCTCCTCTTTTAATGGGATTGATCCACGGGCCTTCCAGGTGAATACCTAAAATTCCTTCACCGCCTTTACTCCAGTAATCTTTTATGGCATCAATGCTTTTATAGAAAACTTGCTTTGTGTTTGTTGCCACTGTTGGCATGCAAAAAGCAGCTCCGCCTTTTTCACCATATTCTTTGAGTTTATATAATGAATCTGCTTCGGGATAAACAGACAGTAGTTTTCCATAAGCACCGTATATCTGCAAATCAATAAAGGCCGGGGCGATAAAACAATTATCAAACTGTTCTGTGTGTTGTGATGATGATAAGGATGAAACAGGAACCACCGTTTCAATTGTTCCTTTATTAACAACGACAGCATGATTGATGAGCCATTCAGTTCCTGTAAAAATCCGGTCTGCTATAAAAGCAATAGGCATACTAATTTTCTATTGCCCGAAGATGCTTAATTTTTTCGTTGATTGCGACGTTCCTCTCTGCTTTCCTTCCGCTCAGTCCTTCTTTCTTCCCGAAACTGCCGCTTTTCCATTTTTCGCTGTGCCAGTGGCCGTAAAACAATTTCACCGGCAGAGGTAAACATTGTTTTCCATACCAGGTTGAAAAACGAACGGGTTAGGTCCCTTTGTACAACAATTCCGCTGGCCTTTCTTTCTTCCTCACCACTCATCGGATTTTCTTTATAAATCAACATCCTGTTTGCCAAAAAAGAGATAAATCCTTTTTTATTCAATGACTTATCGGTTTGTACTTTGTTTATTAATATATCCATTTCCGCATACTTCATGGAAAGTGCACCAGTGCCTGCCGTTTCATTTCCGGTCATCGTATAGTCCAGCCTTTGCATATTGAACGATTGCATATCTACCGCTGTCATTGCCGTAAAAAGAGGTTGTAATTGAGGTGCATTCAGGTTAGTTATCGTTGCCTTTACAGCAAATCCACCACTTGGGTCGTTGAGTTTAAAACGAAAAACAGTGTTGAGTTTTCCTGTTTGCATAAGAGTACCGCGGATATCAGCAATACATACTGGATTGCGTTGTATTATCACAGGGTCATTGGTGATGTTATCAATAGTTCCGCTTATAGATGGAAAAATTAATTTGCCCGTCATGTTCGTTACATTATTTGTTTCAGTATATGTAACAGATGCATCCGTTGCTTTTAATTTATTCACCTGTATTAAAAAATCGGCTTTTTGTAAAAGCTGGTGAGGATATTTTCCTTTTTTGCTGTTCGGATTAGGCTTTGCATTTCTATCCATGTGTATAGAAATGGTGGGAGATGCAAGTTCAACCATATTTGCCTGTAACCTGTTATGCGTTATCCATTGTGCCAATACAAAATTTTTTACCCTGATCAACGGTACATTTAGTTTATATATCTCATGCTGGTAGCCAAAATGTTTGATGAATTGCTTATTACTGACAGCGGGTAAAAAAGCAAACTCTTTAATCTGCATTAATTGGTCGGCGGATACATACGAAACTTCACTGACCTGCATATTATATAATCCGTCTGTTGTTTTCAATTTTATGTCAGTAGCATTAAAAGAAATGTTTTTTGAAAACAATAAGCGGCTACTATCATACGTTGAGGCACTGTCTACCTTTACCCCGGATATAAGAATATTGCTCTTTTCAATTTGCCAGCGAAATGCTTTGGCACTGTCCACATTCCGGTAATTAATTTTCAGGTCGGCACAATATATATTACCAATTTCGATAGACCGTATGCGGGGCTGTATGAGTTTCCATAGTGGCTGGCCATTATCCACTTTATCTTTATTATTTCTGAAATGCCGGGCCAGTTGTACATCAGCCGAATCAAATACTATTTCCCGGATATTAATTTTACGTGCAAAAATCAATGACCTTATTCCTATTCCATTCAAGTTGCCTTTCCGCAATATTAGTTCACTGGTGATGGCGGGAAGTATTTTTGCCTCACTCATCCGCTTATAAACGGCGCTGTCAATGGTAATCCGCAGGTCTGCAAACCGGGCAGAGCCTCCCCAAAAACTGAGGTCAAATTTCCCCATTTCAAATTTGTAAAGACTGTCAGAGCCGTTTACAATTACTTCTGCAAGCCTTTTTTTGACTATCGGTGGAAGGTAGCGGGTAATAAATATATGAAAGGCGATAGCGGTAATTACACTGAATATCAACAAGCCTATCAGTATTTTTTTACCTGCGGACATTTTTTTATGTGTCCGGGTCATTTTTTTTCGTTTATTAACTTGTTATAATACTGTGCCAAACAGAGTTCTATTTGCAGAATTACCGGGTGGCAATATTTAATCTGCAATAAAACGGTAGCCCACTCCTTTAATAGTGAGTAATTCAAGCGAAGGGTCGTCTTTTAAATAGCTTCGGAGTTTTGTAATATATACATCAAGATTTCGGCTGTTAAAAAAAGAATCATCGCCCCAAAGTAAATTCAGAATGTCTTTGCGGTCAATAATTTTGTCTCTGTTCTCGTATAACAATTTCAACAATTCACTTTCCCTGAAAGAAAGCTTACGTTCTTCTTTACCATTCGTAAGCAGTTGGCGGTTTAATTGAAAATTAAACTTCCCCATGCTGGCATTACCGCCAGTTATTTTTTGCGACCCTTCCTGTTTATTTTTTAGCAGGTGTTGAATGCGGACAATCAGTTCTTCCATACTAAATGGCTTACGGATATAATCATTGCCTCCCAGCGAAAATCCTTTTACCACATCCTTTGTTTGTGTTTTTGCAGTTAAAAAAATAATCGGTACTTCTTCATCCAGTTCCCGTATTTCATCGGCGATGGTAAAACCATCTTTATTCGGCAGCATAATATCGAGCACACAGATGTCCGGTTTTGCCCCCGGGGTGATGTGCATTTTTTTGAAAAGCTCTGTTGGTTTCGTTCCGTCGCTTTCCATGATGACTTCAAAGTCACGGCTCTCTAAACTCTCTTTTACAATTTTGCCGAGGAATAATTC
>JAJAZO010000255.1 GCA_026785745.1 Chitinophagaceae bacterium
GGATAATGCTGGGAGTTGGTTATCGCTGGAGTAATCGCTTTTCGGCAGCAATTGAACCTACCTGGATTTTTTATAATGGCTTTACTATAGAAAACAATGGAAAAACTATACCATCAGGTATAAAAATCCGTTGTGATTTAAAGTACCATCTCTCCAAAAAAAGAAGGAAGCGGAATCCTGATTTTTTTATAGCGCCTGAATTTCATTATAAGTACACAAAAACGCAAAAGGAAGACCTTTTCGGTATCAATTGCGTAAGCGGTCAATGTGCTTATTTCCAAGATGCTGTTTATACAGACGTTAAGAATGAAATAGGTGGGATAATAAAGTTAGGACTGATAACCCGGTTCCCTTTTGTAACGAACAACCGCTGGCTCCTTGAAATGTATGGCGGTGCAGGAATAAAGCGATTGAATTTCAGAGAGACAAACCTGCCGGTTGGGGGTGCATTTGTAAATCCGCCTGGAAGAACTCCCTTCGGGCAGCCCTCAAATGGTTTCGGACTGCCTATGATACCTGTGGGTTTCAAGCTGATTTTTGTATTATAACAACCTGTTGAAAAAATACCCCTGGCTTTGTTTGTTTTTTCCAAAAACTGTCTTAATTTACTTTTGACCGTTCAACCCACCTCTATAAAATCCAGCACCCCAGGGAAACCTGCCTGAAGGCAGGCAGGAAATAAGTTCTTTATTTTTTAACCCGGCTTGTCATCTGCATTATCAATTTCGGTTGACAGGCTTAAAATTTAAATCCCATGGTTCAGGTAGACATCTCACAGCTCTCCGGAGAGTGCAACGTCTGGAGAGAAAAGCTTCGTAATTATCGTGAAGAATTCAGTAGCGACGAAGCTAAACTCCGGCAAGTAGCAGGCCAGCCACTCTCCAAAGAACAGTTACAGCAAGTAGAACATCTCCACAACCAGTTTCACATCCAACTCATCAACATTCATGATCTCAAACAATCTATCAAAGCTCACGACCGCAAAATGAACTTTGAAAAGGTTGCCTTTAATGGCTTAGTTAATGAAGACAGTTACGCCAATCATGAAAGCTTGCTTGAAGAGTACCAGTCGCTGGAGCAAACATTGCAGGAACTGCGTAATGAATTCAACGATTTTTTGAAACGAACGCCTTAGACAATTTTAAGGGATCCGTTTATATTTTTGCTCACTGCCAGACAGGATGTGAATCGTTTTAACCAGCACCTGCGGAACTTTTAAACTTGTAAGACCAGTGAACTGATTTGTTCACCACGCCTCCGTCTCTCTGATTATTTTCAACAGGGAATCTATTGTCTAATTTTTAAACTTTCTTGCCATGCCTGAATTTGATACCTCACATGTAAAAAACATTGTCTTGCTCGGCCATGCAGGCTCGGGTAAGACAACTTTAGCGGAATGCATGCTGTTTGAAGCCGGAATCATAAGCCGCCGCGGCAGCATTGCCGAACGTACCACCACCGGAGATTATCATGAACTGGAACAGGAACGGGGAAATTCTATCTTCAGTAAACTATTGCATACAAAATGGAGAGGTTATAAAATCAATGTAATTGATACCCCGGGTTATGATGATTTTGTGGGGGAAGTTATTTCTGCCCTCCGGGTAGCAGACACCGGAGTAATGCTGTTGAATGCCATGATGGGAGTGGAAGTAGGCACTGATATTATCTGGGATTATACGGAGCAATTTAAAACCCCGATGATTTTTGCCGTGAACAAATTGGATGATGATAATGCTGACTTTGATAAGACCGTAAAGGAATCCAAAGCACATTTTGGTAATAAAGTAGTGGTAGTCCAATACCCCCGCCAGGTGGGAGCCGGTTTTCATGAAATTATTGATGTGCTGCGAATGACGATGTATAAATTTAAGGATGCCGGTGGCAAACCGGAAAAGCTTCCGATACCTGATGAGGAAAAAGCAAAAGCAGATGAACTGCACAAGGAACTGATTGAAGCAATAGCCAGTAATGATGAATCGTTGATGGAAAAATATTTTGATAAAGGCGAACTGGATGAAGATGAAATGAAGAATGGTCTTAAAAAAGCAATGATTGCCCATGATTTGTTTCCTTTATTCTGTTTGTCTGCCGAAAGAAATATGGGCAGTGGACGATTGATGGGTTTTATTGATAATGTTTGCCCCAGTGCCAATGAAATGGCACCGCAAACAACAAAAAGTGGCGATAAACTTACCTGTGATGCCAATGGCCCTGCCTGCATTTTCATTTACAAAACTATTTCTGAACCACATGTCGGCGAATTGTCTTTCTTTAAAGTGTATTCCGGTACAGTAAAGATTGGTATGGAACTGGAAAATGAAGGCACCGGTGTTACCGAAAAAATAAGCCAGTTGTTTTTGGTAGAAGGAAATAAAAGAACTTCTATTCATGAATTAGTAGCTGGTGATATTGGTGCCACATTGAAGTTGAAAAACACTCATGTCAATAATACGTTGCATGCAAGGGGTAAAAACTATGAATTGCCTCCGATAGAATTTCCTCCGCATAATATGACGGTGGCGATTGAGACATTGAAGAAAGGGGAGGAGGAAAAGTTGTCACAGGCCATGCACCAGTTAAGAGAGGAAGACCCGACACTGCTGGTGGAAGTTTCTACCGAATTAAAACAAACACTTATCCATTGCCAGGGAGATATGCACCTTGCAGTTGCTAAATGGAAAATAGAACACCAGCATAAATTAGAAGTAAAATTTATAAAACCTAAAATTGCTTACCGGGAAACCATCCGCAAAATGGCAGAGGCCAATTACCGGCATAAAAAACAAAGTGGTGGTTCTGGTCAGTTTGGAGAAGTGTACATGCGGATAGAACCCTGGCATGAAGGTATGGCCGAGCCGACTGACCTGAATATAAGGGCAAGAGATGTACATGACCTGGAATGGGGTGGTAAACTTGTTTTTTATAATTGTATTGTTGGCGGCGCTATCGATACAAGGTTTCTTCCATCCATATTAAAAGGTGTGATGGAGAAAATGCACAATGGCCCACTCACCGGCTCTTATGCAAGGGACATAAGGGTAAGTGTGTATGATGGAAAAATGCACCCGGTGGATAGTAACGATATATCTTTTAAGATTGCCGGGTTGCAGGCATTTCGCCAGGCGTTTCAACAGGCCGACCCGCAGATACTGGAACCTATTTATCATGTAGATGTACTTTGCCCCGATGACCTGACAGGGGCTGTAATGGGAGACCTGCAAAGCCGCCGTGCCATTGTAGAAGGAATAGACAGTGAAGGACATTTTCAGAAAATACTTGCTAAAGTACCATTGGCCGAAATGGATGGCTATTCCTCTTCGCTTCGTTCTATTACTCAAGGCAGGGCTAAATTCAAAATGAATTTTTTTGCATACGTAGCACTTCCTTTTGATCTGCAACGTAAACTGATAGATGATTACAGTAAGACAGAGAAAGAAGAGTTTGTATAATTAAAATTGGAACTTAATGGATTTTTGCAAGCCCGGTCTAAGTGCCGGGCTTTTTCTTGAAAAATTATCAAATTACGTTGTTGGCATAATAATTTAATAGACAGTAATGAAACAGTACCGGAAACGGTCATTATTAACCTTAATTATAAAATCATGCGTTTAAAAAATTTGATGGCCATAGCAACTGTGGCATTTTTTACCACATCATGTGGCGAAAGCTCCACAAAAGAAACTACCGGTAAAGACACAATTACAACCACTCAAATAA
>JAJAZO010000256.1 GCA_026785745.1 Chitinophagaceae bacterium
ATCAGGCAAAAAAATACTGCCTGCTACTGTGGCAACGCTGCCCCCCCTTGAATGCCCCCATGTTTGCAATGACGAATACCTGGTTCGTAAATATTTCTCAATAGAAAATATATCAGCAAAATAACGCAGGCTAAAACTCCTGTCTATGCTTACTACATAGCTGGCAATTTTTTTTACATCCAGCATTTTGGTACCATCATGAATAGCCCGGATATCATTTGCAGGGTGTACTGGTATATAAATATCGGCATTGATTTGCTTCGCCTGCCGAACAGGATCTTCCTTATCAAGCAGCCTTCTTACCACCTGCCCTGATCTATTATCGCCGCTACCTGGAATATGCAAGACAGCCGTGTGGCTGTCTTTCCCAGAAGTGCTGATTTTATTAAGGTACACATAGCTCTCCAGCGTATCCTTAAAAAGAACATATTTAATTTTTAAAACCCGGCCCCTGTAATAGGCTGTGGAGAGTATTCTGCAACTGTCATAAATTTTCAACAGATTGAGGCTGTCAGGCAAAGTAGAATTAAAAAGGTAATTGATTAAATCATCGCTGTTTTTAACGGCAGGCCACACAAGATCCTCTTCATTAGTTATTAACGGAGAACTGAAAATATCATACATGATAACCTTATCTTCTTTGCTGAAAGAGTTATCATGATCCATCCACCTTTTAATCTTAGTTCGATTGTTATAAGCAAGTAATATTACAACAAAAGAAAAGGATAAATTAAAAGCAATAAACAGGAAAATTTTGCCAACTTTTTTGTACGTCTTCTTTACTTCCATTTTATAAATCCATTAAAGCAGCTATAACGTAATCAAAATCCTCTTTTACCATTCTGTTGTGCAAAGGTATTGACATGGATTGCTGATCTGCTATAAATGCCCCGGGAAAATCCCCTGGTTTTATTCCGTATTTATTTGCATAGGCTCCCAACATGTGTACAGCATGTGTACCAGGTCTTGTAGCAATACCTTTCTGCTGCAAGACTTCCATTATGTCATTTCGTTTAACGGGAGAAATATTTTCGTCAATAAAAGTGACATAACTCTGCCATCCATGCTTATATCCCTGTGCCGTTACTGGTGTACGCAGCCATGAAATATTTTTTAATTTTTCCGAATAATAAGCTGCCCATAGTTCTCTTTCATCAATGAACTTGTCAAGCTTACCCAACTGGACTATTCCCAGGGCTCCCTGTAAATCAGTCATCCGGTAGTTATATCCTACAATATCAAAGGCGGCAAGGATATAAGGTTTCGGTCCATGATGCCGCTGCTCTTCCGAAATAGAGGCTCCATGATTGCGAAGCATATCTAAATGAGCAGCCATTTTATCATCATTGGTGGTAAGCATACCGCCTTCACCAGTTGTAACCGATTTTCTGGGGTGAAAAGAAAAACATCCAATATCACCTAATCCACCTGCAGGTCTTCCCCGAAGACCACTGCCTGCCGCACAAGCACCATCCTCAACTATTTTTAATTGTGGAAAATTATCTTTTATATAATCTATGTCAGCACACAAGCCAAAAAGATGCACCGGGATAATTGCTTTTGTGCGGGGGGTTATTTTATTTGCAATCTGTGTTACGTCAATATTAAAAGTAACCGGGTCTATATCAATAAACACCGGTGTTGCATTACAATAAATTACAGCGTTGGCTGTGGATACCCAGGTAAATGCAGGAACAATCACTTCATCGCCTTCTCCAACACCGCATGCTATTAGTGCAAGATGCAGTGCCGTTGTGCAGTTACTTACGGCCAGGGCATGTTTTACCTGGTGCCTTTCAGCAAACATCTTTTCAAACTCTTTCACTTTCGGCCCTTGTGTTATCCAGCCACTTTCAATAGGTGCCCTTAATGCTTCCCATTCTTCTACTCCCATTGAAGGAAGTGAGATGGGTATGTTTCTTTTTTCCATTAGTTTTTATTTTTTTGAGATTCTCTCCAATCTATCAATTTCTGAAGCCCTTCTTCCAGCTCATATTTATATTTAAAGCCTAATTCTTTTTCTGCTTTTTCTCTTGAGCCAATCCGGTTCTGTACTAATGCCCTTGCATCATCTGCGCTGTAAGGCTTGTACTGCACCTTCAATGCTGAATCCTTTAACCGCAAGATTGTATCACACAATGTTTTTATAGATGTTTGTATTTCTGTACCTACATTATAAAAACCAAACGTAGTATCCGATGTCAATGACATTACATTACAACGGACCACATCTTCTACATATATGAAGTCATAAGCCTGGCTTCCATCACCGTTGATAACGGGTGAAACATTTTCATCAATCTTATTCAACATAATTGGAATTACACCGGTGTAAGCTGCTGTCTGATCCTGGTTTGGACCGTATACATTCATATATCGCAAACCAATGATGGGTAAGTTATACCTGTCATTGAATGCTGTTGCCATCGCTTCGCCAGCAATCTTTGTAGCTCCGTAAAAATTTTTATTGTTGAAAGGATGATTTTCCGTCATCGGAAGTTCTACCGCATCCCCATAAACGGATGCTGAAGAAGACCAGACTAATTTTTTGATATTATTCTTCACACAAGCTTCTAATACATTGAAAGTGCCTGCAACATTGACATCAAAAGCAGTTCGGGGATAATCTTTACAATGCAACAACCACATGGCAGATAAACAAACTACATAATCCATTCCGTTCATGGCTTCGTTCAGAATATCAATTTCCCGGATGTCGCCACCATGAGGGAATAATTTACAGCGGGGATCTTTCAGGGGTTCTTCAATGTTGGTCATCTTTCCCCTTGCAAAATTATCGTAGATGATCACTTCCTTAACGGGATGTTTCAATAACTCCATTGCTACATAACTGCCGATAAAGCCGGCACCGCCAATCACCAATATTCTACTGTCTTTTAATTCCATTACTATATGATTGAAGTTATTTTAAAGAATTTCTTATCTGGTGAACTAATTTGATAGAAGGGAGTGTTTCTGTTAACCGGAAACCATTTCCTTTCAATATTTCTTCGTAAGAATGAGTATGCAATTCTGTAAAACCTTCGCTGAATTCAAATTCATCGCCGTCCACCGTCAATGAACGGAAAGTTCTTTTGCCTGCTTTTTTAACATCATCAGGCAACGTATTGGCATCAATACTCAGGAACCAGTTCACCGACGCATTTTCTAATTCTAATCGCCCCGACGCTGTATCGGTACTGTGTTCGTTTACAATATTTTCTTTTACATCGCCAAATATCCAAAGCAGCATATCGAAGAAGTGAACGCCGATATTAGTAGCAATGCCACCGCTTTTTTGAATATCACCTTTCCAACTGGTATGATACCAGTGTCCTCTTGAAGTGATGTAAGTGAGTTTTATATCATACTTCTTATCAGCATGGCCGTTCTTAATCCTTTCTCTTAATGCAATAACTGCGGGGTGAAGACGGAGTTGCAGAATGGTATACACTTTTTGTTTCGTTTCATCTTCAATCTCCATTAGTGCTTCCAGGTTCCAGGGGTTAAGCACAAGGGGTTTTTCACAAATCACATCCGCCCCTATCCTTAATCCAAAACGAATATGTGCATCATGCAGGTAATTAGGAGAGCAAACAGTTACGTAGTCTGTATGTGTGCCTTGTCTCTTTAGTTTTTCAATATGACGGTCGAACCTTTCAAATTCAATGAAGAAATCTGCATTGGGGAAGTAGCTATCAAGAATTCCAACTGAATCATGTTTGTCTAATGCTGCAAGTAAATTATTGTTAGTGTCTTTAATGGCTTTCATGTGGCGGGGGGCAATGTATCCACCAGCACCAACTAAAACAAAGTTTTTCATGTGTATATTATTGCTTTAGAAATTTGTCACATGTAATTCGCCAAACATTTAGCCCAGCCTTGCAATAAACTTTATTGTGGCTCATTTCATTACAGATTTATTTGGTTCTTGTAACCCGGTTATTATCGAGTTTATATTCTTGTCCGCTTTCCGGGCAGGTTGCTTTTCCTGCTGCATCAAAGTTCAGTTTATGACCAAATTCACTCATCCATCCTGTATGCTTAGCAGGATTACCTACTACCAATGCAAAAGCAGGAACAGGTTTTGTTACAACAGCACCGGCTCCTATAAAAGCAAATTCTCCAATTTCATTGCCACATACAATCGTGGCATTGGCACCGATGCTTGCTCCTTTTTTTACCAGGGTCTGCATGTATTCATGGTTGCGCCTCACCGCACTGCGGGGGTTGAATACATTGGTAAAGACCATTGAAGGACCAAGAAATACATCATCTTCACAAATCACACCTTCATATATAGAAACATTGTTCTGTACTCTTACATTATCACCCAGCGTAACTTTTGGCGACACCACAACATTCTGGCCGATATTGCAATTGTTACCAATTACACAGCCCGGCATAATGTGGCTGAAGTGCCACACCTTTGTTCCTTCACCTATCTGGCAGCCTTCATCTATAACAGCAGTGGAGTGGGCAAAATAGTTCATATCAGATGGCGGCAATTTTTTTCAGGTATTCTCCGTAACCACTTTTGGCCAATCCTTCACCAAGTGTCATCAATTGTTGTTTGGTAATAAAACCATTCCGGTATGCTACTTCCTCTATACAACCAATCTTTGTTCCCTGTCTTTTTTCAATTACTCTTACAAACTCACTGGCATCGCTGAGTGAATCGAAAGTACCGGTGTCCAACCAGGCAGTGCCTTTATCCAAAATAGAAACTTTTAGTTTTCCTTTTTGCAAATATGCTTTGTTTACATCTGTAATCTCATATTCACCTCTAACCGATGGTTGAAGGTTTTTAGCTATGTTCACCACTTCATTATCGTAAAAATATAAACCCGGCACAGCGTAGTTTGATTTGGGTTGTTTAGGTTTTTCTTCAATAGAAATAGCTTTCATATCAGCATCAAATTCTACCACCCCGTATCGCTCCGGATCAGATACCTGGTAGGCAAATACATAGCCGCCTTCTACATCGGCCAATAATCGAAGTTGCTTATCCAGACCAGTTCCATAAAATATATTATCGCCAAGTACCAGTGCCACTTTATCGTTTCCAATAAAGGAAGTTCCAATAACAAATGCCCGTGCTAATCCATTTGGAATTTCTTGTACTGCATATTCAAATTTGCAACCAACCTGACTGCCATCGCCAAGCAATCTTTTAAATTGTGCATTATCTTCCGGTGTAGTAATAATAAGCACTTCGTTAATGCCCGCCAACATCAAAACAGATAAGGGATAATAGATCATCGGCTTATCATAAATGGGCATGAGTTGTTTGGAAATAGCTTTGGTGATAGGGTACTATCTTGTACCAGATCCTCCGGCCAAAATAATTCCCTTCATAGCTTATCGTTTTGAATACTGTAAATCATAATACTTCATGTATTCACCACTGGTAACATTTTTTAACCAGGCCGTATTTTCCAGGTACCAGTCAATCGTCAGACTTAATCCTTCCTCAAAAGTAACGGAAGGTTTCCAGCTGAGTTCCTTACTGATTTTTGAAGCATCAATAGCATATCTTCTGTCATGACCAGGTCTGTCTTTTACATAAGTGATAAGTTGATCACTGGTGCCGACGGCATGGCCGAATTTTTCATCCATCAGTTTGGATAGCAACTTTACAAGGTCAATATTTCTCCATTCATTAAAGCCGCCAATATTGTATGTCTCAAAGGTTTTACCGTTGTGAAATACCACATCAATAGCGGTAGCATGGTCTTTTACAAAAAGCCAGTCTCTTGTGTATAAACCGTCGCCGTAAACCGGCAATGGCTTTTTCTCAATTATATTATTAATGAAAAGTGGAATTAATTTTTCGGGAAAATGATTAG
>JAJAZO010000257.1 GCA_026785745.1 Chitinophagaceae bacterium
ATTATTTTTTTGTCATCTTTATTTTTATAAAAAAATATTTATCTTAAAAAAAAAACAGGGTTGCCAACCTTTTAAAGGTTGGCAACCCTGTTATGCTACAGGCAATGTAAAATAAAAAGTACTGCCTTGCCCCGGTTCACTTTCTGCCCATAGTTTTCCCTGGTGGCGTTGAATAATCTCATACGAAATAAACAACCCGATGCCCAGCCCCTGAAATTCTACCGCATGTTCCTGTACCCGGTAATACCTGTCAAATATTTTTTCGAGGTGCTGCTGGCTTATGCCGATGCCATTATCTTTTATTGCAACTTTTATTTCATTATCCTGTTGTGCTATATTAATATACACATCCAACGAATCAGGTGAATATTTAATAGCATTGCTTAATAAATTAATAATTACCTGCTGCAGCCTTTCTTTATCCCCGGTTACCTGTTGCTGCACTTTCCCGGTTTTTACAATGGTATGTTTTTGGGATGAATGCTGCATATCTTCAACGGTAGTATCCACCATTTCATTAAAATTGAAAGTGGAAATATTATAGTCTAATTTTCCATGCTGTATTTTACTTGCATCTAATAACTCTGTTATCAGATCATTGAGGCGGGTAACAGACTGGCTTGCTTTTTTTGCATACAAATTGGCCGTTTCATTTTCTGTATCCAGCGAAAGTTCCAGTAATTGCAAATAGGCTTTAGCAGTTGTAAGGGGTGTTTTCATTTCATGGCTGGCAATGCTGATAAATTCATCTTTTTTCTGCTCCATTTTTATCCTGTCCGTAATATCTCTTGATACAGTAATTAATTGTGATACTACACCATCTGTGCCGAAGAGCGGCGATACTATTACATCCCACCACTTGGGTGTGCCTTTGGCAGTAGGGCAATAAGCTTGAAACTGTGCTGTCTTTCCTGCAAGGGCTGTTTTTACAGTAGCATCAATGGTTGGTTTGTTTTCTTCGCCCCACAGCTCCCACCAGGGTTTATTTTTCACCATACCAAAATCTTCAATCTCCATCAGGCACATTCCGTTGGTATTCATAAAATAAATGAACCCTTCTTTATCTAACACCTTTACACAATCGGGGCTGCTTTGCAAAACGGTTCTGCTAAACTCTTCTGCAATCCTTATTTTTTCTTCCGATTGTTTCTGTTCATCTATATCAGTGTGGGTGCCTATCCATACAATTACTTTATCGTTCTCATCTTTTTGTGCATGTCCCCGGCTGAGGTGCCATTTATAAGTGCCATCATGTTTTAGAAAGCGGTGTTCTAATTGAAAATCGTCGCCGGTGTTGATAGAGTTTATCCAGGTCTGCTTGTTATGGCTCCAGTCATCAGCATGTATAATTTTTTCCCAGCCTTTACCTTTCAGTTCGTCAAAATTTTTATGGGTATAGTCAAGCCATTGGCGGTTTAAATAGTTTACATTGCCATGTTCATCTGCCATCCACATTTTTTGCGGCATGGCATTGGTAAGAACCCCAAAACGTATTGCACTTTCTTCCTGTATTTTTCTGCCCTTTATTTCATCTGTCACCTCGTAACCAAAAATCAGGATGCCTGTTATTTTGTTATCCTCATTATAAATAGGCTGGTAACTGAAATTAAAATATCGCAATGCAGGCTCAAGCCCTTCATCATGGGCCAGCCATACAGGTACCTCGTTACCAAGATATATTTCTCCGGTGTTATAAACGTTATCCAGAATTTTATCAAACCCCTGGCCCACCAGTTCGGGCAACGCTTCAAAAACGGGTTTGCCCAGAATTTCTCTTGTGCCAATAAGTTTTTGGTAAGATGGGTTTACTAATTCATAAATATGTGCAGGTCCCATTATCGTACATACATAAGCCGGTGAATTCATGTACATTTCTTCTATCATTTCTGCATTGCGCAGTAAATGTTTGCGGCCTGTTATTAACTCGGTAACCTCATACCCAAGAACTAAAATACCAGATATTTGCCCCTCTTCATTTCTAATTGCCTGACAATTTAAATCAATATAAATCTGTTGTGGCGGTTGGCCTTTTACCTTTTCTATCAAAGCTGGCATCTCTTTACCTGCAAAAGGTTTTCCGCCCCTATAAATTTCATCTACTATTTCTACAAATCCCTGGCCTGCCAGTTCGGGCATGGCTTCCATCATTTTTTTGCCTATAAGCTCCCGGTTGCCGGTAAGCTGATGATACCTGTTATTGGCAAATTCAAAAATATGCTCCGGCCCTTTTAAAATGACAAAGAACGCCGGTGCCTCCATAAAATAATTGTGAAGCAACTGATGTTGCTGTAAAATACCACTGGCTTTTTCTGCTAGTATTTTTTCTGCTTTTTTTCTAAGGGTAATATCATCCAGGGCCAGTAAAATCAATTGCTCGCCGCTTTCCCTGCTGATAGCCTGTATATTAAAACAGATGGTACGTTCGCCAATTACAGGGAATGTAAAAACGATTTCCATCTCTATCGTCTTTTCTTTTTCTTTCTGTATTTTTCCCAGCCCTTTGCGTAATCCCGGAATATCCCATCCTTTATCCTGCAATGCAAATAAAATCTTGCCCAGTGTTTCTTCTTCTGTTAATTCAAAAGTTTCATAAAATGAAGTGTTGGCGGTTTTGATAATAAAATTTTTATCCAGCACCAGTAGTGGCTCATGCAGCACAGCAAGGGTGGCTTCAGCAAACTGACGGCTTTGGTTCAGTTCGTCATTGCGGTCGTAGAGTTCCTGGTTTACCGTTATTAATTCTTCGTTGGTACTTTGCAATTCTTCTTTGCTGGTTTCCAGTTCTTCATTCAGGCTTTGCAGTTCTTCACTGCCACTCAGCAACTCTTCATTACTGCTTTGCAGTTCTTCATTGCTGGCTTCCTGGTCTTCGGTAATGCTGCGCATATCTTCTCTTGCCTGTGCCAGTTCTTTTTCTAACTGTTGTATACGGGTGTCCTTTTCAGCCCCCCTGCCCCCCGAAAGGGGCTTCTTAGTACCTCTTTTGGGAGTACTTGCTTCTGCTGTATATGTATCCCGGAAAAGAATCAAAAAATGTAAATCAACGGTATTCAATAAGGGAACCACCTCAATGGTTACTGATTTTTTCACGTCATTAATCAAAATTCCTTCTTTAATAAACGGTTCGCTGGAAGATTTTGCTTTGTGCAATGCGTTGCGTATTTCAAATGCCAACCCTTCTTTTGCCATTTTCAATACGTTCAGGCTGGCCTTGCCGGGAGAAGGCTCTAAGTAGGCGCCTGTAGAGCCACGAAATTGTACAATCTCGAACTGATCATTTACCACCACACCCACCGGGGTATATTTTGAAAGCAAAATTTCATCCGCATTTTTTTGAAAATCATCCGTCTTTCCTTCTTTGCTGCGCACAAAATAATTTTTATCAGCAAAGGCTGTTTCACTTCTTTCACTAGCCACATTAATAAATCTTCCAGATACTGATTTTTTTGTAAAAAATTTATCCTTATTTCCAAAAGGAATAAATATATCTGAAGCATTGCCGGTAGTTTCTGATTTACCCAATACTAAAATTCCTTTATTGTTGAGTGCATAATGAAAAACAGTTAGGGCTTTTTTTTGCAGAAAGGGTTGTAAATAAATAAGCACATTGCGGCAGGTAATAAGGTCCATTTTTGCAAATGGCGGATCCTTTAAAAAATTGTGCGTGGCAAAAATGCACATATCCCTTACCGGTTTTTTTACCTGGTAATTCCCGTCTGTTTTATTAAAAAATTGCTTCAACCGGGTTTCAGAAATTCCTTCCAGTTCTTTTTTTGAATAAACACCATTTCTTGCTTTTTTAATGGATACTTCAGAAAGGTCTGTTGCAAAAATCTGGACTTTAATATTGGAAGTATGGTCGCTTAAATATTCCTGTATGCATATTGCAATGGA
>JAJAZO010000258.1 GCA_026785745.1 Chitinophagaceae bacterium
GGTAAATATTTTCGACATGATGCTGTAATGGAATGCGATTGGGTAAATGGGGCCTTCTTTCTGATGCCAAGGACTATAATAGAGCAGTTACCTGAAAAAAAATTAGATGACCGCTTCTTTATGTACGGGGAAGATCAGCTTTGGTGCGAGCAAATAAAAAATCTTGGATATAAGATTCTATTCCATCCTGAAGCAACAATCATTCATATCAACAGTGGTAGTACAGATTTGTCGAAGCAATTAAAATTGCGCAAAACAATGATGAAGCATGAGCTGGAGATAATGAGATTGAGAAAAGGAAGAGGAGGGTACTATTTTTTATTTAAAATGATTTTTGTGGCAAAAGAAACAACAAGAAACCTTATTAAATCAATTGTCTTTCGTTTGACAGGTCGTATGATCAGATAAGCGGATTAATAGATTGTTTATTATTTTTTCCCAGCTATAGTAATTGTAATATTCTGCTGGTGTCTCAATAGGTTTATTAGTATCCTCTACCACAGCCTTAGCAAACCCCTCCCAATCGTCATCCGCCACTATCACAAGTTTATCACCGCATACATCCTTCAATATACCAGTGGCTCCGGTTTCTGTGGCAATAACAGTTGCCCCGTAAGCAATAGCTTCTACCATTTTTGTTTTTACGCCGCCACCACTTTGCACGGGATTCAGGAAAATATCAGTGGCTTTCAGATATGCTTCAATACTATCCACAAACCCGGCATATATAATGTTCTTGTCTCTATAATCCTTTAAATCGTTCATTTCTTCCGGCAGGCCTTTTCCGCAGATAATGATTTTATATTTTAATGCAGCATGAGCAATGAGCAGGGGGTTGATTTTGTCAAGAATTATTTTCAGTGCCTCAATATTTGGCTGGTAGTTCAGCAAGCCATTGAAAAGAAATATTCTTTCGTTATCACCAATAGCATGTTTTTGTATAACAGTTTGCCGGTAGTAAGCTTTGTCTTCCGGATAACTTTTTATTTCCACACCAAAAGGCAGGTCAATGCATTTCTCTTTTTCTATTTTCCAGTTATTGATGGCAAATTCTCTGTCTTCCGGAGTGATGAAGAAAAGACCATCTGCTTTTTCAAAACTGTTCTTTTCATATTGCTTCAACACCGGCCACCACCATTTCCCGGTGGATCGGAAACGTTGATATTCTATATTATGTGTATGAATGATTACTTTAACCCCCGTTCTTTTTCTTACGGCAAATGCCAGCCAGGCAAAGTAGGGGTGTTCACAAATAATAGTATCAAACCCTTCTTTCTTCGTAAGGTTGATGAGCTTTGCTATAAGGCTTCGGTCAATATATCTGGAAAAAGATTTTTTCAGCAACGGGATTGTCTTGTACGATTTCGCCAATGAAAAATCATTTTCAGCAACCGAAATAACAGTAAGGTCAATTGCTGAACCGAGGTGTTCAAAAAAATGTGCAATAAACTTTTGCCCACCTGAAAAAAAGGGCAGGTAAGGGTAAGGAGCTATTGCCAGCACTTTTTTCATCCCGCTATTTTCTTACTTTTTCTCCAGGCCATAAATAATCCGCCAACAAATACCAAGAGGATAACAATAGATGCTATGAACATCATAGAAGTTCCTTTCTTTACCGAAGGTGGTTCAAAAACAAATTTCACGGCATGTTTACCGGCAGGTATTGATAGTCCACGAAGAATGTAATTAACGTTGCAGTAATCAACTTTCTTTCCATCTATGTATGCATTCCAACCAACAGGATAATATACTTCGCTAAAGACGGCGAACTGAGGCCCGTTGCAATTCGCTTCATATTCTATCGCATCATTGTCGTATTTCGTCATTGTAATGGATGAAGTAGAATCCCACTGCGGCTGCACAATGTTTTTGCTAAACGATTCGTCAACAATTGCTGTGTCTTTTAAATTAGTATTGCCAAGTGCCTGTATGGCCGCAACACGGTCTTTTACTACCTGCACATTTTTTACTAACCAGCATGGGCCAAAAGCATCCTGGTTTGGAATTAAACCCGGCTGACCTGATTGCTGATCTTGCACTACAATGTATTTTGTGTTCAGCATATTCATCACACCCGGATTGGGCCGGCCTGATGATAAATATTTTTCAATTACGTCCTGGTAGATACGCAGTTTCGCCGGGTGATAACCACCTACCGATTTGTGATAATAAGAAGTTCTCGATTCGCTGAACGGGCCGCCTGTTTCAGTGCCTGCCATGTTGAAAACCCTGAAATTGGGGTCAGTATCTTTTAATAGCTGGTTGTCAATTTCAGTCTTTCTAAAATTAGCACCATCATAATCATCGGCAGGAATGAAAAGTTTCCTGTCTTCCCTTTCGCTCAGATACGGCTCTTTATCGTTACTAAAATATCCTTTGCTTACTATAGTTATATCAAGTGTACTTATTATCAGCAGTATAATTGCGGCTACAAAGGCAGTAATTTTAGTTTTATAAAATGCGAATATTGTACCCAGTGCCAAAAGACTAAGGCCTAATGCTCTTAATAACTGGCCGCAGAACAATCCCTGCCTGTCTGCTTTTAATCCTGCAACCACTGACCTGCCTATATCTTCATTTTTAGCTTGCTCGGATATGCTTTGTGCAATTTGCCCGTCATAGGGGGAACTGTAGTCTATCATTACATACATAATAGCCAGCTAAGCAAATAGCCCCGCAGCGGTGTACAACATTTTTTTAAAATCAGCCAGTTGAAGTTTGGGCCCAAATAAAATTTGCTGTAAAGCTAAGGCAGCACTTATGCCAACAGTAAGTTGCGGAATTACCTGGGCAAATGGAGGAGATCTGAACTTATTGTACAATGGCAGATGCTCAAATAAAAATGTATTAAAGCCGGGAAAATATTTTCCCCATGACATTGCTATTCCTAATATAGTGGCAGCTAACAATGCCCATTTCATGGGCGACTTTACAATTGCAAAACCAATTAGTCCCAACAAACAAATAATCACTCCTAAATATGCAGGACCGGATGTATAAAGCTTTCCCCAATATTCAGGCATGCTTTGGGCAACTTGTTCAGCACTGCTTTCAGGTATTCCTTTATTCACAAGTTTTTTTACCACATTAGAACCTTCGCCTGTCATATTTTTGCTAAAGCCTCCAAATGCATTTGGCATGATAAACGTAACAGATTCTGCCTGGCCAAGACTATATTCAAACGCATACGCCGTATCAAGCCCTTTCGTATTTGCAGTTTTAACAGAATCACCCTCTATCGTAATATCTTTTCCTCCCCGCATGGTGTACTTGGCATACTCTGATGTGGTTTTTAATATTAACGCATTTCCTGCCAGCCCAATTAATGCGGAAGCAATGGTGATGCCACCTGCAATGCCAATATGTTTCCAATCTTTTTCTTTAATCCATTTTACTAAATAGGCAATTGTTATCAGTGCTGCAATAATAAAAAAGTAATAAGTTACCTGCAGGTGATTTACTCCTATTTGCTGGTAAGTTGCATAGGTAGTTAACGCAAAGCCAAGCCAGTATTTTTTTTCATAAATAGAAATAAGGCCTGCCAGTATTAACGGCATCAAAGCAGTCGCCTGCATTTGTGTATCATGCCCAGCCGCAATAATAACCGGGTTATAAGTGGAAAAAGCGTAGGCAATAGCCGCCAGCATACCTATTACAGGTCTTACCCGCAATACGAGACAGAGAATATAAAAACATATACAGGCTAGAAAAAAAAAGTTGATTGGTTTAGGCGTACCCAGCGTAAATATTTTCAGCATATCAGGCATAACACTTTTGCCTTGCATAGCCACCTGGTAGTTGGGCATACCACTGAAAAGATTAGGATTCCACAGGGGGTAATTTCCGTTTTTCACTTTATACTCAAAAGAATTTTGGGCCATTCCTTTCCAGCCTACATTATCATGCTGGTTTAGCACATTTCCATCCAATACAGGTTTACAGAACAAAGCCGAAACAACTAAAAAAATGACAACCGCTATAAAATGAAGGAAAATTTTTTTGAGCAGGGGATTTTTCATGCTTATGAAGGTTAATTAAGCTGACAAAATAATGCTA
>JAJAZO010000259.1 GCA_026785745.1 Chitinophagaceae bacterium
ATACGGAGCAGGGCAAGCATTTCACTCAGAAAACGAACTTTATTTTTTTCCTGGTAATCTTTCCAAATTTGCGACATATTGTTTTACTTTTTGGGGAACGAAGATAGGGAAGGGGAGTTTATGGTTTGCAGTTTATAGTTTTTGGTGTTGGCATAGGCTTCAGGGTGATAAGTCGCTGGTCCCTACCGTGTTAGTCTCCTGATTTCTTTTTATTATGCCGGGTTGTATTTCCATTGGTTCCATCTGTAAGATTCGTGGTGGTGGCTTTCGAAATAACTTTGCTGCCGAATTGATTTTTGATATTATCAACTACTTTATATAACCCTAATTTCTCCACATTGTTCTCAAACAAATTCATCTGCATAGTAATCGGGATAAACTGGCTGAAGCGAACCCCTAACAACCGAACAGGTCTTTTCTTTTGATAGGATTTGTTGAACAGATATTTCACTTTTGCAATCAATACATCATCTAATGCAGTGTAATCAACAGTTTCTTGTCGTGAAGTAGTTTCAAAATCTGAATAGCGGATTTTTACTGTAACACAACCTGTCAGTTTTTCATCTTCTCTTAATGAGTAAGCAGTTTTTTCAGTAAGTCTTACTAATTCTTTTTTCAGAAATTCAACATCAGTGTAGTCCGTATCAAAAGTATTTTCATGGCTCATGCTTTTTTGCTCCCAGTCGGTTGTTATTTCTGTACTGCCAATACCATGTGCTTTATGCCAGAGGGCTTCTCCCCATTTTCCTGCAATTTTTTCTAAATGTTCAATAGGAGTTTTGGCAATATCTTCAATTGTATAAATGCCATAGCTTTTTAAATGCTGCTCTGTTTGTTTGCCCACACCATTTATTTTTTCAATGCCCAGCGGCCAGAGAAATGCTGTTTCTTTTCCATGCGGTATTTCTAAAAAGCCATTCGGCTTTGCTTCATTCGTCGCCATCTTGGCGATAAATCTTGCAGAAGCTAAACCACAGGAAATAGGTAAACCTGTTTCGCTGGTAATCAATTGGCGCAAATCTTTTGCATACTGGCTTACGCCAAAAAATTTATCCATACCACTCAGGTCAATATAGAATTCATCAATGCTTGCTTTTTCAAACAGCGGAACCTTAGAAGCAATGATATCTGAAACCCACCTGGAATATTTACTATAATCACCACGGCTGGCATTGGTAACAATTACCTGCGGACAAAGCTGAAATGCTTTTTTCATCGGCATAGCAGAGTGGATACCAAATTTTCTTGCCTCATAACTGCAGGCGGCTACCACACCTCTTTCATATCCACCAACCACAACAGGTTTTCCTTGTAAGGAAGGATTATTTCTTATTTCAACTGAAACAAAAAAGGAATCAAGGTCGAAGTGAGCAATATGTTTTTTGGATACCGGCACTATTCAAAGGTAGAGAAAGTCCATAGTCAACAGACCATAGGTCGCAACAGATTATGAAAGCACCAATAGTTTGAGTGAGTAAAGATGGATATAATGAAAGAGGTATAAGTTTTAGATCTGGTTGTGGGCTATAAATAAATTTCCAGCAATCCATCCGGCAACTCTACCATTACTTCTTTCTTCTTATGATTTACTTTTTGCAGTGTTTGTTCATGCAGTGGTATCAGCACTTCCTTTCCTTTTATTTCCAACCGGCAAAGCAGTTGATGCGGTTGTTCTATCAACTCTACTATCTCACCAAGAGGTTCATTATTATTGATAATGGTATAACCCAGCAAGCTTGCCGGTGCAGTTTTAGCAGCAAACTTTTTAAAATCAATTTCCGGCACCCATATTTCTTTTTGTGTGAGTTTGATGGCCGCTTCCCTTGTATTTATTCCTTCCAGTTTCAAATAAATTTCTTCTTCGCCTTTAATTTTTGCAGATTCAATAAACCAGGGAAGAAATGAGCTTTTCTTTTCTTCAATGAAAATTGCCTGTAATCCTTTCAAAGATGTTTTCTTTCCCAACTGATGTTTGAGCAGCAGTTCGCCCAGAAGGCCATGTACGGCAACAAGCTTTCCGATCTTAAAGTATTCTGCCATTGTAGCAAATATAATCTGTGTTAATCTGTATAGTCTGTGGCTAAGCAAAAAAATCCCGTCTCGTTTAAAACGAGACGGGATTACGAACTTTCAGGATGTGGACTTGTCTGCCGGCAGGCAGGTTATTTATCCTTCATTGCCACCTTCGCTTTCTGCCCTTCTCTCAGGTCTGGGACCCGGCATCGGACGTCTTGTTCTTTTGTTGTTGTAGACATCTTCCTGGCGTTTTTTCAAATGTGCTTCATGTTCTGCACTCCACTTGGTAAATTTTTCCATCGCAGCAGCATCATCAAACAGGCCAAGCCCCACACCACGGAGCAGGTGTTTAAGATACAATACACCTTTGAAGCTAAGGATGCGGCGAACGGTGTCTGTAGGTGTAGCACCTTTGCTCAACCACTCCAATGCTTTCTGACGGTCAAGCTGAATAGTAGCAGGAACAGTCAGAGGATTGTAAGTACCTAATTTCTGGATGAATTTGCCATCACGGGGTGCCCGGGAGTCGGCAATAACGATGAAGTAAAAGGGTCTCTTTTTGGACCCGTGTCTTTGAAGACGGATTTTGGCTGACATTAAATAGAAATTTAACGTTGTTAAACAATAATTGTTATCCCGATAGTTATCGGGGCCGGTAAAAACCGGACAGCAAATATAGGAACGAAAGGGGAAATGGCAAAGGAATGTAGAACAGATGAATATTGAACAAGGAATATCGAAGGAAGGCAGAATATTTCAAAGATTTTGAGCCAAATTCATTATTCGTAATTCCTTGTTCTTCTGCTCGATATTCTCTTATTTCTTCATCCCCGGTATCATTCTGCCCATCGTCCCCATTTTGTTCATATTCTTCATCATCCCCTTCATTTGTTCAAACTGCTTGATGAAGGCATTTAATTCGTTCAGATCCTTACCGGCACCTTTGGCTATGCGTTTTTTTCGACCGCCGTCAATCAGATCCGGATCGGCTCTTTCCGCAGGGGTCATGGAGTTTATCATGGCTTCAATGCCTTTAAAAGAGTCATCGTTGATGTCAATGTCTTTTAGCTTGCTGCCCATTCCGGGTATCATACCCAGCATGTCTTTCATATTGCCCATCTTTTTGATGGCTTCCAACTGAGTTTTGAAATCGGCAAAGTCAAATTTATTTTTGCGGATCTTGGCTTCTAATTTCTTAGCCTCTACCTCATCAAATTGCTCCTGTGCCCGTTCTACTAAACTGGTAATATCACCCATACCAAGAATACGTTGCGCCATCCTTTCCGGGTAAAACACATCCAGGGTATCCATCTTTTCACCACTGCTGGTAAACTTGATAGGTTTATTAACGGTGTATTTGATAGAAATAGCTGCACCACCTCTTGTATCACCATCTAACTTGGTAAGAACAACACCGGTAAAATCAAGTCTTTCATTAAAAGCTTTAGCCGTATTTACTGCATCCTGGCCGGTCATGCTGTCCACCACAAATAATATCTCTTGTGGATTAACTGCATTTTTTACATCAGCTACTTCCTTCATCATCACTTCATCAACAGCAAGGCGACCGGCAGTATCTATAATCAACACATTCTTGTTCTTACTTCTTGCTTCTTTCACAGCATTTTTAGCGATGTCGACTACGTCTTTATTTTCCAGCTCAATATGAACATCCACACCAATCTGTTCTCCCAATACCCTTAACTGTTCCATCGCAGCGGGGCGATAAATATCGGCGGCTACCAGCATAGGAGAAAGACCCTTCTTCGATTTCAGAAAATTGGCCAGCTTACCACTAAAAGTGGTTTTACCGCTACCTTGTAAGCCAGCAATCAGGATAATGGCAGGATTTCCTTTTGCATTAAAAACAGCTTCCTGTCCACCCATCAATTCGGTCAGTTCATCTTGTACAATCTTGGTCATCAACTGGCCGGGAGAAATAGCATTAATTACTTTTTCACCCATTGCCTGTTCTTTCACTTTATCAGTAAATTCTTTGGCAATTTTATAATTCACATCCGCATCTACTAAGGCCCGTCGAATTTCTTTTAATGTAGTGGCAATGTTAAGCTCAGTTATCCGACCCTGACCTTTGAGGTTCTTAAAAGCACTTTCAAGTTTTTCCTGTAAAGAATTAAACATAGTTCTCAATATTTATCACTGTATCACAAAAACAAAAAGTGAACATTAAATGTTCACTTTTTAAAGAATTGCAAAGATACAACTTCGCTAAGGAAAAGCTTTGTCGTATAAATAGAAGTGTAAAGTTTTATGTCAGTATAATCTTTTTAAATGGTTGAAATTATGAGCCAAGATAAGTTCGCAGCATGCTGCACCTGTTAGATGCTTTCAGTTTAGTAATTGCTTTGTCTTTTATCTGCCTTACCCGTTCCCTTGTCAGGCTAAATCGTTCGCCAATATCTTCCAGGCTCATTGGGTGGTCAACACCGATACCGAAAAAAAAGCAAATAACCTCTTTTTGACGTTCAGTCAGTGTTTTGAGACTACGGTCAATCTCCAGTTTCAGCGATTGATTATGAACCAGTTCACCGTCTGTTTTTTCCGTATTTGTATTCTCTAATACGTCAATCAAGGTGTTCTCTTCACCATCAGAAAGAGGGGAGTCTATGCTTACATGCCGGCCATTGATACCCAGGGTAGCTGTTACTTCCTCAATATCCATTTCCAATAGTTCCGCCAACTCTTCTGCTGAAGGTTCCCGTTCATACTGCTGTTCCAACAGCGAATAGGCCTTTTGAATACGATTGGTCAGTCCCACTTTATTCAGTGGTAACCGTACAATCCTTGATTGCTCGGCCAAGGCCTGTAAAATGCTCTGGCGAATCCACCAAACAGCGTAGGAAATAAATTTGAATCCCCGGGTTTCATCAAAACGCTGTGCTGCTTTGATTAAGCCGACGTTTCCCTCGTTAATCAAATCAGGAAGTGATAACCCCTGGTTTTGGTACTGTTTAGCCACAGATACTACAAATCGCAGGTTGGCCTTGGTAAGGCGGTCCAGCGATTTTTGGCATCCTTGCCTGATAAGGACAGCTAATTTTACCTCCTCTGCCGGGGTAATGAGTTCGACTTTGCCGATCTCCTGAAGATACTTTTCTAAACTTTGGGATTCACGATTAGTAATAGACTTCGTGATTTTGAGTTGTCTCATGCTCATAGGAATGGTATTTAGTATGGTGTATTTAAAGGGTTAAGAATTATAAGATTGGTTCACTTATGACTCTAAAAATACCCACCACGGGTTTTATTGGGTTTTTGGTTTTTCAGAACGTATTGGATTTCAAGGCAATTTAGGTAAAGGACCCCAAAAAGCCAAATAAAATTTGACATCATCTTAACGATTCCACATGAGATTTATTTTACAAATCTGGGTTTGGTATTAAATAAAGGGAAAAATAAACCATAAATTATTTTGTGGCAATGATTTATTTTCTATTATTGCAACTATCGCAATGATTTTTAGCGAGAAAGAGAAGAATGAGTAAACAATTATACACCTTAGAGTTCCCCGTACGCTGCTCGCCATCTATACTGTACGAATTCCTTTGTACCCCGGCAGGTCTTGGAGAATGGTTCGCCGATAAAGTTGATGAAAGAGATAATATCTATTATTTCGGGTGGAACGGATCTTATGAAAAAGCTGATTTGCTAGAAAAAGAACAGGATAAGTATATCAGATTCCATTGGCAAGCCTCTCCTGAAGGAGAGTATTTTGAATTTCGGATTGACAGATCGGAGATTACCAATCAGACTATACTTATTATTAAAGATTTTGCGGAAAAGAAAGAAATTAAGGATCAAACTTCTTTATGGGACCACCAGGTGAAAGAACTTTTTCATCGTCTCGGTGGTTAATCAGCCAATACCTCAATTATTTGTTTGAAATAAGTAAGCAGCATTTCTTCTGCATTATCCCATTGTTCTAATGGGATTTTATTTGCCAGCTTAATAAATGGTTTTTCTGTAACTAAGTTTTCGAACACGGTATTACTTATTTCTGTAAGTGAGATATAGTTATCTGTTTCAAAATGATGTTGCCACTGATCGTCATTGATATAACAGTAATAATCTCTTTCTTTCAGCAACGGGTAAGCCGTAATTAATTTTTCTTCTGTTTCTTGTTTAGGGGTACCGGAGAGATGAAGCGTTACGCTAAAAAAATTCCCCCACCAAAACATTGTTCTGATGGCACAAATGTTCTCTTTATCAAAATATCTTGGATAGTCAAGTATCATATAAGGGAGACCTTTATAATTTTCTCCCTTAGAAATTTTTGGTGATGAGCTCATAGCCTGATCGGGTAATTGAGCCGGCAACGATTCGAGATGTTGTTGCTGTTTTATCTGCAACGTTGCCAATAGATGGTTTACTTTTTGCAGAATGCTGTTCTTTGTTAAAATCAGGCCGGCATTACTAACCATCTCCATCTCCTTTTGCGAAAGCCTTATTTTTGCTTCACTCATTAAATAAAGATAAGTGTTCAAAAAGTTAGATAAGCTGATTGTTAAAGCCTTTATCGGCCCCTTTATTGCAACGTTTTTTATAACGTTGCTGGTACTGGTCATGCAGTTTTTCTGGCTATATATTGATGATTTTGTTGGAAAGGGGATTGATACGAAAGTAATATTTGAATTTATCTTTTATCAGAGTGCAGTGCTGGTGCCGCTGGCATTACCGCTTGCTATTCTCCTTTCCTCGCTGATGACCTTCGGTAATCTTGGTGAAAGTTTTGAACTGGTGGCTATTAAATCTGCAGGTATTTCTTTGCTTAGGTTTATGCGGCCGTTGTTTTTTGTTTGTATCCTCCTGGCAGGTGTTGCTTTTGCTTTTTCCAACTATGTAATACCGGTGGCGAATTTAAAATCAAGGACATTGCTTGCCGATATTGTATGGTCCAAACCGGCTTTTGACCTGAAGGAAGGAGTGTTCTATGACAAGATCCCCAATTTTGCTATTAAGATTGGAAAAAAGGAAGCTAACGATAGTGTGATACAGGATGTAATTATTTACGAACAGGGTAATCCTTTGCAGGACAATTTCATTATCGCTAAAAGCGGTGTGATGAGGGTAACAGAAAATAAACGGTTCCTGGAATTTAATTTAAAAGATGGGTGGCGGTACCAGGAAAAAGGTAATTACTATGATGGTAGTAATACAGAATTTATTAGAATTGGTTTTAAAGAATACAAAAAACAATTTGACCTGAGTTCGTTGGGATTTAATAACCGCACAGCAGACAGTGTGAATAAGAACAATGAAAGGATGTACAGTATGCGGCAGTTGGAAAAAACGATTGATTCTTTACAAAGAGAAAACAAGCTGCTAAAAGAGCAAACAGAGAAGGATATGCTTCGGCAGTTTCAGTTTGCAGGGCTGATTGATACAGCATGGAAAAAAGATTCCCTGCCGGATATAAGCAAGATTAAATCCGTTAAAAATTTTGATGAGTTGTTGCCCGATTCTGCAGAAACGAATGTCAATCAGAATATACGGAACATTGCTGGTTCTATACGTATCAATAATGAATCATTGGTGACTACCTTGAAGGATAAGGATAGAAATTTGCGCAAGCATATAATAGAATGGCATCGTAAGATTGTTCTTTCGCTGGCATGTATCGTCTTATTCCTGATTGGGGCACCGCTTGGCTCTATCATCCGCAAGGGTGGATTAGGAACGCCGTTGATATTCGCCATCATCTTCTTTATGATTTTTTATTTTTCCAGTAC
>JAJAZO010000260.1 GCA_026785745.1 Chitinophagaceae bacterium
AATCGTCTTGATGGTAATTCCACCTTGATGTTTCTCTTTCGTAATCATTGGCTCTCCCCTGTTGCACTGTAACGCCTGTGTACAAATCATGCCGCCTTTTTCCCGGGTATTATGCTGCCAGCATCGGTTTACAACCGCAGCACTTATCAGGAATCCCTTGTAACTCATCCTTTCTGATACCGTATTGCAACTATCGGGACTTCAACGAGCCGTTCATCCGTATTCATCTTTTGTACACCCACCAGTTTTCAATCGAAGTGAAAGAACTTTACCTGAACGCTCAGCACCAGCTCATTACTTTGCCAGCACCTTCAGGCGGTTTACTAACAATGACCGTCATCTTTAGTGAGAGGCCGACTCTCATCGTTTCAGTACCTTCGCAGGGCACACACACAGGGGTATTTGCAAAAGTAGTGCTGGATGATGTGACATAAGCTAATTGCATGCATGAGGAGTGGTTCGGGCAGACAATTATAAGTCAGACTTTTAGTTGTTAACTTCAACTTTATATTTTCAATTGGGCATTTGTGCCGGGCAGACGTTCAATGAATTCCCTGCCTTCCCAAATACTCGAACGTTATGCCAGCTCGACACTATCATTTTGGGAAAAAATTTATCTTCCTAAACTGACAATACAAATGTCAGAACATTTAGAATACGGCACATAGTTACGGTTGAATATAAATCTTGCACTGCCTTTTGCATTTATGTATATTAAAAAATATTTTATTATTCAAAAACATATTTATGAAATTAATTCTTATCTCCATTTTGTTGCTGGCAATTGGCTGCAATTGCCTGGCGCAAAGCAGTAACAATACCAAATCAATTGATGTATTAAAAAATGAATCAGCAACAACCATACAATCGGGTTATGATGCGTATAAAAAAATTGCATTAAGTATTTGGGATTATGCAGAATTGGGATATAAGGAGAATAAAAGTTCAGCATTGCTGCAAAGTACTTTGAAGGATAATGGTTTTACTGTAGAAGCAGGTGTAGCTGGAATGCCTACTGCATTTGATGCATCTTATGGAAGTGGTTCACCTGTAATAGCTATTCTTGCAGAGTATGATGCATTACCTGGTCTATCGCAAGATAATTCTCCAACTAAAACAGCCATTGAGAATAAAAATTGTGCTCATGCTTGCGGGCATCATTTATTTGGCACTGGTTCAGTAGCCGCAGGTATCGCTATCAAAAAATTATTGGAAACCGGCAAATTAAAAGGTACTATTAAAGTATTTGGTTGCCCAGCAGAGGAAGGTGGAAGCGGAAAGGTATACATGGTTAGAGAGGGTTTGTTTATTAATGTTGATGTGGTACTGCATTGGCATCCATGGGACTTCAATACAGTAATATATACGAGTGCATTGGCTAATAAATCTGCCAAGTTTAGGTTTTACGGTATTGCATCACATGCTTCTGTATCTCCAGAGCAGGGGCGTTCTGCATTAGATGCGGTGGAGGCTATGGATAATATGGTGAACATGATGAGAGAACATATACCTCAAGAAACCCGTATTCATTATGTGATTACCAATGGTGGCAAAGCCCCCAATGTGGTGCCTGAATTTGCAGAAGTATATTATTATGTAAGGCATCCTGATAAAGCAATGGCAGTATCCATTTTTGATAGAATTGCAAAAGCTGCGGAAGGTGCAGCCCTTGGTACAGAAACAAAAATGGATTACGAAATAATAGGGGGTACACACGACCTGCTTATAAATAAAACACTTGCACTAAATATGCAAACCAATTTAGAGAAAGTTGGTGGTGTGATGTACACAGAAGAAGAAAAGGTTTTTGCAAAAAAAATTCAAGAAAGCTTTTTGAGTAAATATCCTTTAATAGATTCTGCAGCGATTGTAAAGCCATTGTTCATTGACAAAAATTTAGGCTCAACAGATGTTGGTGATGTAAGTTATGCAGTGCCAACAGTAGGGGTAGAAACTGCTACCTGGGTACCTGGCACGAGTCCACATAGCTGGCAGGCTGTTGCCTGCGGTGGTACTGATATTGGTATAAAGGGAATGATTGTAGCTTCAAAAACATTAGCCTTTACAGCAATAGATTTGTTTACAAACCCAGCATTAATAAAAAAAGCAAAGGAAGAATTTATACAAACAAAAGGAGACTACCAATACAAGGCATTACTCGGCGATAGAAAACCAGCGTTAAATTATAGAGACTAATTGACTGGCTTAAATTAAGAACTTCCTTAAAAAGCCGAACACACAACAGGCGGTTTGGCAATATGGCAGGGCGACGAATATATTCTCAGCTTTTCATTTTGTCTCGTCCGTTGCCCAAACTCTTTTGACTCGAAAATTATACCTCCCACATTTGGTGGCTTACGACCTTCGGTCCGTTAGGTTAATAAGGGTTGAGAGTACTTATTGCAAGTTTTTTTTGCTAACAGGGCCATTTTATTTTTAATCTCCTGACAGTAACAATTTATCTTTCCCTCCTATTGTTTATCTATTTTTGAAAGAGCATGAATCAATTTGACGTAATCATCTGTGGTGGTGGCCCTGCAGGCAGCACCTGTGCATTAGCATTAGCCAACAGCGGATTAAACGTGGCGGTGATTGATAAAGCCAGTTTTCCCCGTAGCAAGGTTTGTGGCGATGCTATTGCGGCTTATGTACCGAAAATTTTAAAAGCCATTCATCCAAAATATGAAGAAGCACTGCTTTTATTTGCAGAGAAAACAGAAGTAAGTACCTGCCGGGTAGTGGCCCCGAATGAAAAATACATTGATATGAAATCAGCAGAAAGCGGTTTTATTATCACCCGTATGCAATTTGATAATTTTTTATATCAGCTGGCCACCGTTGAAAATAATATTACCTGGTTTTTAAACCACGAGATAACTGATGTAAAAATTGACACCGTCTTGCAAGAAGCAACTGTTACTGCATCCGGTATTACTTTTAAAAGTAAGATTGTTATTGGTTGTGATGGTGCTCATTCCATCATTAGTAAAAAACTAACGGGTACCCAACCGGACCTCCATCATTATTCCGGTGCTGTAAGGGCTTATTATAAAAATGTAACCGGTATCCCCGCTAAAACCTATGAACTGCACTTTTTAAAAGGAGTGTTGCCCGGTTATTTCTGGATATTTCCGCTGAAAGATAATATGTCCAATGTTGGCTTATGTATTCCATCATATGTCGTGTCCAAACGCAAGATTAACCTGCGGAATACGATGGAAGACATTATAAAAAATAATTCCTCCATAAAAAAACGTTTTGAAAATGCGGAGCTGACAGGAAAGATAGAAGGCTATGGATTACCGTTGGGCTCCCGCAAAATAGTTATCAGTGGAAACCATTTTATGCTTGGTGGCGATGCCGCTTCGCTGATTGACCCGGCCACCGGTGAAGGCATCGGCCAGTCCATGATATCGGGCCGGTACGCCGGTTGGCAGGCTATCAAATGTTTTAAAGAAAATAATTTTTCTGCTGACTTCATGAAGCAGTACGATAAACAATTGTATGATAAAGTTTGGAGTACCTCCCGCAAAAGCTACCTTCTGCAACGCCATTTTTTAAATAAGCAACGGCTCTTTAACGGATTTACAACCCTGCTGAATAAAAGTAAGTTTATAAAAAGACTGGCGCTTAAACACATTATGAAAGTGGCAGATAGCAAGTAATACGATAGCCAACACCAAATAGAAAGATAGTGACATAGGATTTAACATAAAAGCCTATGTGTGTATTACTTTATGTCTCTGCTTCTATATGGTTCAGTTTTTTATTTTGTATGGCAAGCTGTGAGACCTTGATATCAATAATCAAATTCCCTGCGTTGCACATTCCATCTTACTCCAAAAGAAATTACCGATGTAGTAGTGGAAGTAAGGGGGGCTGTTTTTGTATCCTGTTTGCGAAGTACTGCGTTCAATTCAAAAAATAAATTTTCCCTCCATTCATACGACAAAAGGAATGAAGCGTAGAACACATTTGTTTTCCAGCCACTGCCAATAGAATAGCCATAATCTCCTACCCTGTTAGGTGTGCTGTTGGGCAAGAGGATATTGCTGCCATAAATTCTACTGCTGCTGTCCCTGCCCTGCTGGTAATAAATCAGTTTGGCAACGGTCAGCCATCTTGGAGCAGGTTGATAACGGGCAATACCAATATACTCTTTGAAGTTAGCCCCCAGTGGATGAGCCAGCGGTTGATTATAATGAGAATAGTTGGCCACCGAATCACGGTGAGAGTATGTGAAAGGACGAACCCTGTTGTGTTCAATTTGCAGATCAAGATTACTTACACCAAATGCATCAATATACTTTGCACCTACCTGTACGCCTACTTTATTTCCCCAATAACCTCTGTTCTTTGTTATTTCTCCCAGCAAAAATTCATCTAAAGAAAGTTGTCCATACACCTGCAGCTTTCTGTCAAAGTTGGCTTTTGCATCAAGGCCAACTACAGAGTTATCAAAGCTTCCGTTCTGCTGTTCTATAGACCGGTAAAAGATGATGGGGTTCAGGTATCCAAAATCAAACCTGTCTTTGCGACCAAAGATGACTCCTTCAAACAAACCGATATTCAGCCATTTGGTAACGTCTACATCCAAATGGTGCATGGCTGCATATTTTTTGGGCAGCAGTTTATCTCCACCGGGAATTTCGGCAGAATGTAACTCCATAAAAAGGTTCTGGTAATTGAATTTCCAGATACGGGTATTCATCCGCAGAAAAAGATTGCTGCTGTTGCCATCGCCCAGCAACAAACTACGATGACCATTGCCGATAAAGTTTCTATCGTAGCCAAATGTTACATCAATGTATTTGGTAACATTAAAAGTAAAATAGCCTCTTGCATCAAAATAATCGTAGCCGGTATTTTTAAAGGGTTTGTAAAAGCCCTGCCCCGGAACAGCTTTTCGCCGGTTTACCCAATCCCTTACATATAGCGGATCTTTTTCCTGGTTATCGGTAACATAAGCATAAAAACCGATCTTGTTGGCAATTTTTCCCCGCAGGTTCAGGCCACGGGTATTTTGATAAAGTGTTTCGTCATTATTATTTTCTTTTGATACGGTAAGCTGTATCACGGGGTTTATTACCAGGTCAAAATCTTTTATATGCACTTCATACAAACTGGCCGGCGTTTGAAAAAAACGTTTGGCAAGTGGTTTCCTGCTTTTAAACAGATTTTTGTCAGTCAAAAACTCAATATTATTCATCAACAAACTGTTTAGGTTGTACTGGTCAACTTTTGACAGTCTTATAGTTTTTTCTGCCGACTTGCTCCATTGATTAATATTGTTGATAATAACCTGGCGGCTTAAGGGTCTGACTTTTGAAAAATTAAGGGTGGAGTCATTCTTTCTTTTTATTTCCAGCCTCTCTATTAATATATTGGCCTTATCACCCTGTGGGAAATAAGTGGTTTGAGCAGCACTGGCAATGGGGAAAAGAATTAATAGCAGTCTTACAAGGGTTTTTTTAAATTGCATGGGTCATAGAATTAAATTCAGGCGCCAAAATATGAAAAAATATCTGATTAAGAATATACAGGTTGTCAACGAAGGGCGGATTATAACGGCAGATGTGTTAATATCAAATGGCAGAATTGAGAAAGTTCAGCCACAGATTGCACAGATCAACACAGCATACGTTGAAATTAATGGAGAAGGAAAATATCTCTTGCCGGGTTGTATTGATGACCAGGTACATTTCCGGGAGCCGGGACTTACACATAAAGCAACTATCTATACCGAAGCAAAAGCGGCAATAGCTGGCGGTGTTACCAGTTTTATGGAAATGCCGAATACCATTCCCAATGCCCTGACTCAAGAGTTGCTGGAAGACAAATACAACATCGCTTCGCAATGTTCATTAGCCAATTACTCTTTCTTTATGGGTACCGGCAATGATAATGCGGATGAAGTACTAAGAACAAATGATAGGCGAAAAGATATTTGCGGCGTTAAAATTTTTATGGGTGCCAGCACCGGCCATATGTTGGTAGATAACCCCAACACACTTGATAAAATATTCAGGGAGAGTGAAGTGCTGATTGCAACCCATTGTGAAGACGAAAAAATAGTAAGGCAGAATCTTGAAAAAATAAAAGCGACAGGTAAAGTATTGACGGTTGCTGACCATCCCAACATCAGGGATGAAGAAGCCTGTTATGAATCATCACTGTATGCTATTCAAATTGCCAAAAAATATAATACAAGGCTTCATATACTGCATATCAGCACAGAAAAAGAATTGCAGTTGTTTACTAATATGTTTCCGCTGAAAGAAAAACGTATTACTGCTGAGGTTTGTGTCCATCATCTTCATTTCACCAGCGATGATTATGCAAGACTGGGCAACCAGATAAAATGTAATCCCGCCATAAAAGCCCCGCATAATAAAGAGGCTTTATGGAAAGCTCTGCTGGATGACCGGTTGGATGTGATTGCCACCGACCATGCCCCACATACCTGGGAAGAAAAGAATCAACCTTACGAAAAAACTCCCGCAGGTTTGCCGCTGGTTCAGCATCCTTTGTTACTGATGCTGTATTATTATAAAATGGGGAAAATAAGCCTGGAAAGAATTGCAGAAAAAATGAGCCATGCAGTAGCTGAATGCTTTCAAATAAAAGACAGGGGCTATATCAGGGAAGGCTTTCCTGCCGACCTGGTTATTGTTGACCTGAACGAATCAACAAAAGTTACCAAAGAAAATATTTTATACAAATGTGGCTGGAGTCCTTTAGAGAATTTTCAATTTCCTGCATCTATTACTCATACGTTTGTAAATGGGCATCTGGTATATCGGAACGGGGTGTTGGATGAATCAATGAAAGGCCAGCGGCTTAAATTTGACAGATAAATACAAAACGAAGATTGTCATGATACGGATGATGTATTATGATACTATCTGTGTTAGTCTTAACAATCATAAAAATCTGCGTTCCAATCAACCATGGAGATAGACAAAATATCATTCAATGACATTTCCATCTTCCGCCACGAAGAGGAATTTTCTATTTTTCATAAACTTAACTTTACCCGTACTACCGGCGGCAAGGAATGGCTGCGCAAATTTTTCAGCGAACCACATAGTGATATAAAAAAGATAATTGGCACACAGAAGATCATCCGCACATTTTTAGAGCATGTAAAGAATTGGCCTACCGGCATCACTAATGGCACTGTGCTGGTAATGGACAAGTTCATGGATTATGCATTGGACCCCATCAGCGAAAGCTCCGGTTCTATAAATAACCTGTTTTACAAATGGCTGCACAATGAAGACTATTCCATGGTGAAATATTCAATGATCCATTTTGCAGATTTCTACAGGGGTATAAAAAGCATTGCAGAACTGTTGGAAAACCTTGACCTCCCTCCCAGCATTCAATTTTATACAGATCGTATCAGCCGGATACTGAAAGAACCGCCGTTGCAAAAATTAGCAGAAATATTACCGGGGCAAAAATTTTCTCCCCGTCAAAACTTATATTACGGTCATTATCTCCGTGGCCGCTACAAAACAGATACGTTGGAATTGATTGATATTTTCAGTCGGTTAGATGCCTGGTATTCGATGGCGGTGGCAGTAAAAACATACAACCTTACTTTTCCTGAATTTGTGGAACAAGAAGCATCATTGATAGATGCCACAGGCTTATACCATATATTATTACCAAAGCCTGTTGCTTACGATTTACAATTAAACCCGGAAAACAATTTTGTTTTTTTAACCGGGGCCAATATGGCAGGCAAGAGCACTTTGATAAAAGCAGTTGGCTCCGCCGTTTTCCTGGCTCATATCGGTATGGGTGTACCCGCAACAAAAATGAGACTGACTTTATTTGACGGCCTTTTGAGCAATATTAATGTGGTGGATAATATCGCTAAAGGCGAAAGTTTTTTCTTCAACGAAGTGCAGCGGATAAAAAATACGATTGAAAAAATAAATAACGGGAAAAAGTGGCTGGTACTGATTGATGAATTATTTAAAGGCACCAATGTGCAGGATGCCATGAAATGTTCGCTGACTGTTATCAAAGGTTTGATTAAAATAAAAAATTCTTTGTTCATTCTCTCTACTCACTTATATGAAATAGGCGATGAACTGAAAAACTATCCTACTATTTCGTTCCGTTATTTTGAAACGAATGTAAAAGATGAGCAACTCGAATTCAGCTACCAACTGAAAGAAGGCATCAGCAATGACCGCATAGGCTATGTGATATTGAAACGGGAAAAAGTGGTGGAAATGCTGGAGAAGTTGTAATTAATAGTCTGATTTTCTGCATAAACCAGTCAGGTTTTCCCTGTAAACCACAAGGCCTTTCCTCAGGTATTCAGCCATAAAATTGCTATATTTACTGTAGTAAAAATGAATAAAGAAAGACCATATATAATTAACGATGCCCTCCTATGGGAATACGATTTGGATACATTTAATTACGACAAATCGTTTAAAATAGTTATTGAAAGAGTCTTACAAATGGGTAACCTTGAAGAGTGGCGTAACATGGTTAATTACTATACCAAAGAACAGATTCTCGAAACTATTGAATGGAGTGCCCAATTAGACAAACGGGACAAAGAATTTTCAATATTTTTTCTTACTTCCGGTTTTTTACATGCTGCATAAAAAAAAAATTATTATCGCCCCCGAAACATTCAGGCTAATTCAGCAGTTACAGACTATTCCCGAATTAAAAGAATTCTATTTAGTCGGCGGAACCGCATTGGCACTGCAATTAGGCCATAGAAATTCAATTGATATTGATTTATTCGCAAAAAATGAATTTGACCCAGGTGACATTGAAAACCTTTTAGATAGCAACTGCATTTTTTCAGCCACTCTCGCCAGAAAAGGAACTTTACTTGCAGTTGTAAACAACATCAAAAGATATTTTATCATACACAACTACGAATTGTTATTTCCTCCCGTTACAGAAGAAGGAATTACATTTCTAAGAAAAGAAGATATTGCTGCTATGAAGTTTCATGCCATTATACAAAGCGGTAAAAGGCTGAAGGATTTTATAGACATTTATTTTCTGCTGGAACATTTCAGTATGAAGCAAATGGTAGATTTCTTTTCTTCCAAATACAAATACTCTAATCCCATGATAGCCATGAAGGCAGTTAATTTTTTTGATGACATAGATGAAAACATTGACCCGCCTAAATTGCTGAAACCTCTGCCACTGAAAAAAATCACAGAACGAATAAGAGAAGCCACACAAAAGCCAGATAAAATTTTTAACCGGCAATAATGATAAAGAACTTTGTGATATTCCTTGGTTTTGGTTGCCTTACTATTGCTGCTGATGCACAACGTAGTATTGATGTGCTGCATTATAAATTTGAAATCTTTTTAAACGATGAATCTGATTCAATCCGCGGCAAAGCAACAATGAAAGTGCTTTTTCTAAAAGAGGACAATGAACTGGCTCTTGACTTAACAAATGTATCAAAAGGAAAAGGCATGGCTGTCTTTTCAGTTGTGGAAAGTCAGGATGAAAATAAACTATTACCTAATACTCACTCAGCGGAAAAACTTAAAATCGCATTTCCGAAAAAGAAAGCTGCTGGTGATACTGCCACAGTTGTTATCCGCTATAAGGGCATCCCGGCAGACGGCCTAATCATCTCCAAAAACAAATATGGCAACCGTACTTTCTTTGCCGACAATTGGCCCAACCGGGCACATAACTGGATTCCCTGTGTAGATGATCCTGCTGATAAGGCAACGGTGGAATTTATCGTTACCGCACCATCACATTACCAGGTAATATCAAACGGGGTGCAAATAGAAGAAACAAATTTACCGGGAAATAAAAAACTCACTCATTACAAAGAAGAGGTAGCACTTCCCACCAAAGTAATGGTGATCGGCGCTGCAGATTTTGCTGTTAATACAGTTGGTGAGGTTGGCTGTGTACCAATATCCAGCTGGGTATATCCTGAAAATAAAACAGAAGGATTTTATGATTATGCAATGGCTAAAGACATTCTTGCCTTTCATATCAATTACATTGGTCCTTATGCCTATAAAAAATTAGCTAACGTACAATCCAAAACAAAGTTTGGCGGTATGGAAAATGCGGGGGCCATCTTTTATGCTGAATATTCAGTAAGCGGTCAACGGCTGGAAGAAGAGCTAATGAGCCATGAAATAGTGCATCAATGGTTTGGCAATATGGCTACAGAAAAAAGTTTTGCTCATTTCTGGCTTAGTGAAGGCTTTGCCACCTACCTCACCCATATTTACATTGAATCCAGGTATGGCACTGATAGTTTGAATAAAGAAATGAGAAATGACCGGGACAAAGTAATTGGCTTTGTAAAAACAAACCGCCGGCCTGTGGTTGATTCTACTCCCAATTACATGAGTCTGCTCAATGCTAACAGCTACCAGAAAGGGAGTTGGGTGCTGCATATGCTGCGCCGTCAGTTAGGAGATTCTCTGTTTCAAAAAAGCATACGGCAATACTATGCAACCTATGCTGGTAAAAATGCTGAAACAAAAGATCTGCAAAAAATTTTTGAAACAGTTTCCGGAAAAGATCTGAATCAATTTTTCAAACAATGGTTATACACTCCTGAAAACCCTTCCCTGGATTTTACCTGGAAATATGATGCAACTAAAAAAGAAGTTCGCCTGCACCTTAAACAGTTACAGTCAACTATTTTTCAATTTCCGCTGTCCATCTCTTTAATTTCTCAATCCGGTGCAGGCACCCGCAATAAAATAGTTGTTAGTAAAAAGGAAGAGGATTTTACTTTTTCATTCCCTGAAAAACCAAGAGAACTAACCGTTGATGATTTTGTATCTATTCTTTTTGAAGGGAAAGTAACA
>JAJAZO010000261.1 GCA_026785745.1 Chitinophagaceae bacterium
ACAACATAACTCATTTTGATAAATTATTTTTAGTGTTTACCAGATCTTCACCCTCAAACTATCCGCCCGATACATTTTATCTCCCGGTTTTATATTATATGTTGTGTAAAATTCATCCACATCAACAAAAGGCCCGTTCACCCGGTATTTAGCAGGAGAATGTACATCTGTCAGCAAGCGGTTTCTTAAATTCTCTTCCCGGATATGCCCCAACCAACCAAGTGAGTAACCAAGAAAATATCGCTGCATAGGAGTAAGGCCGGCCACAGGTTTATTCGCCTTATATTCGGCTGTTTTTTTATACGCTTCAATGCCTAATAAAATGCCCCCGAGATCAGCAATATTTTCACCCAGCGTAGCTTTGCCATTAATGTGATAGCCGGGCAAGGGTTCATAATCATCAAATTGCTTCACCATAACATCAGCCTTCTTTTTAAATTCTTCCTCATCTTTTTTTGTCCACCAGCTAACTAAATTTCCTTTATCATCAAACTGCCTTCCTTCATCATCAAAGCCGTGTGTAATTTCATGACCAATAGTAGAAGCACCTGCGTAGCCATATACGGTTGCATCATCCAGTTCTTCATCCCTGTATCCCGGCACAGTGAAAATTCCAGCCGGTAATACAATCTCATTGTTGGATGGATTGTAATAGGCATTATAGGTCTGTGGTGTCATCTCCCATTCGTTCCTGTCAACTGGTTTTCCCAGTTTATTGATGTTATAATTGTGCCACCAAAGACTTGCACTTACAACGTTTTGAAAATAGCTTTCCTTGCCTATTTTCATACTGCTGAAATCTTTCCACTTTTCAGGGTAGCCTACCTTTTTTTTAATAGAAGCCAATTTTGCATAGGCTTTTTGTTTAGTGCTGTCAGTCATCCATGGTAGTCTGCCAATCCTATCTTTTAAAGCTTCACGGATGGCTTCCACCATTTCTTCATATCTCTTCCTGGCTGTTTCGTTGAAAAATTCTTTTACATACAATTGCCCGAGCATTTCTCCCATCGCATTTTCTGAACTTTGTATGGCCCTTTTCCACCTGGGTCTTCTTTCTTTTGCGCCACTATACAATTTATTGAAATTGAAAGAAGCTATACCAAACTTATCCGGCAACACCCCGGAGAAATCGCTGATAAGATTAAATTTCACATAGCTCTTCCAGTCAGCAACCGGAACCGTTTTCAAAACATTATCTAATGCTTTAAAAAATTCCGGCTGACCTACTATTACCGAATCAATACCTTTTACACCAGTGTTGGTTAAAAAAGCTGCCCAGTCAATCTTTGTATTCATTTTACTCAAATCGGCAATCGCCATTTTGTTGTAATTCGTATAAGGATCCCGAAGGTCTTCCAGTTTGCGGCTGGCTTGTGCCAGTTTTGTTTCTACAGCAAGAATGTTTGTTGCTGCAGTAGCAGATGCCGCTGAGTCTTCTCCAGCCATTACTAACACATTAGTTATATACTTTAAATATTGATTGCGGATATTAATAGTTGCAGTATCCGTTTTGAAATAATATTCTCTTTCTGGTAAACCAAGGCCACCTTGCCAGAGTTTGTAACTCATTACTTCGCTATTCTTATCATCTTGTGTCACAAAATTGCTGAACAGGGTAGAGGAGCCAATTTTCTTTAGTTCAGTGACCGTAGCCAACAGGCTTTTTGCATCGGTAATTGCATTTACTTTATCTACCCACGGCTGCAATGGTTTTAATCCATCGGCTTCAATTTTAGTACTGTCCATTGCCATGGTCCAGAAGTCACCAATCTTTTGTTCTGCACTTCCATTTACTCCACCCGATTTTGCTGCTTTTTCAGAAATTTCACGAAGCCGTTTTAAGTTTTCTTCATTCACCAGATTGCCAATTCCCCATGAGGATTGGTCGCCGGGTATCGGGTTATTCTTTATCCATCCGCCATTGGCATACTGGAAAAAATCTTCACCTGGATTTACTGTAGTGTCAAGGTTTACAGCAAGGGCATCACCTTTTTTACTGTCTGTTTTGGATTTGCCACTTCCGCATGAAATAATTGAAAGAGTAGCAACAGTAATTGCAAGCATCGTTAAAATTGAACGCATAATTTGTAGGTTTTACGATTTAAAAATAGGAAAAGCACTTACTTGAGGCATATTTATTTGATAGACGGATACGAATACAATATTAGTAAACGTTAGCATTTATAGATCGTACCTGATTCTTAACCCAGTACCCAATTTTTAATCCTTGTCTGAACACGGTAATAAAATACAGTGTGCAGAACAAGTTAAATCCAAAACCTATGAAACCTATCAATCTTCTGTCTGTAATGCTTTGCGTATGCATTGGCATTTCTTCCCAAGCCCAGGAATTGGACAAATCTGCCACTTTTTCCCTTTTTAGCGGTGGTATGAACTACCAGGGAGATTTAAAACCAAAAACTTTTACGATTGAAAATTCTAGTCCTGCAATTGGAATTTCTATTCGTAAGCCACTGAACCGTTGGTTCTCTTTGCGGGGCGGTGTTAATGTGGGCACTATAAAAGCTGCCGACGCATGGAATAATGAAGACCTGAAGGTTCGAAACCTGAGCTTCACTACAACCATAAAAGAAGCTTACCTCGGATTAGAAGTGGCGATACTTGATATCTCCAGCGGCAAGTTTACTCCATACATGTATGGCGGTATCGCTGTCTTTCATTTTAATCCCTGGGCAAGAGATAATAATGGTGTAAAAACATATTTGAAACCACTTAGTACCGAAGGACAGGGATTGTCTGCATATCCTGACAGTAAGCCATATAACTTAACGCAAATAAGTATGGCCTTTGGCGGCGGCTTCAGGTTTGCAATCAGCGATGGCCTTAATATTGGGCTTGAGTTTAATCAACGAAAATCTTTTACCGATTATATAGATGATGTAAGCGGCAATTATGTAGAACGGGATGATCTTTTGCAGGAAAGAGGTATTAAGGCTGTAGAATTAGCCTACCGTGCTGACGAAATACCCGGTGGAAGGCCCATTTTTCCATCTCACGGAGACAAGAGGGGAACGCCAACTGAAATGGATTGGTACTATTTTTTTGGTGCAACAATGGAAGTTAAATTGAGCAGCTTCGGCGGCCTTTTTAAACATACAAAATCATTGGCTGGCCAGCGTTGTCCACGCAATGTAAATTATTCCAGCAAAATATATTGATTAAGCAGAATGTAAAATACAGATTATCAATATTCCAGTGAGAAAATTTGACTTTTCATTTTAAACAATTATACCGCACATTTTAAACTTTAAATAGAAAAAAAGCCTTATCGGCCTTAAATTTGCAAACGGTAGATCCAATGCAAATGAAATGTCTTAGTTCACTCGCTATTTTTCTGATAATAGCTCCTGTTGCTATAGCGCAACGTGGGCATATTGGTATTTTTGGAGGCGCAGCCGCCTACTCGGGCGATCTTAGCAACAAACCCTTTCCCCGCAAAGTAACTAATGGTGCTATTGGTCTTACTTATAGCTATGAAATATCTGACCTGATAATGCTAAGGACTGGCTTCACTTATTCAATCGTTGGTGGAGCTGACCGGTATAATGAAAAGCCTACTTTATCATTGCGCAATTTGTCTTTTGAAACCCAAATTTTTGAATTGAGTATAGTAGGTGAATACCATTTGCTAAACCTGAATTACAATCGCTATTCCCCATACTTTTTTGCAGGGTTTGCTGTATATAAGTTCAATCCTTATGCATATGCTGCAACAGGGGAGAAGGCTTATTTACAACCTTTAAGTACGGAAGGGCAAGGTCTTGCAGCTTACCCCGACCGTAAGCCATACAAACTAACACAGTTTGCAATGCCTTTTGGTGGTGGGGTTAAATTCAGACTCACAAAAAAACTGAGGGTTGGCGGAGAACTCGGGATACGAAAATTATTTACCGATTATTTTGATGATTTAAGTACCAATTATATTGACCAGGCTGATTTGATGGCAGCAAAGGGGCAGTTAGCCGTTGATATGGCATACCGGGGTGATGAAGTAGAAGGAGGCAGCCAGCTTTACCCCACAAAATCTGACAAACGAGGAAATCCCAAAAGGGATGACTATTATTATTTCGCCGGCGTTCATGTTACTTACCTGTTGGCACCCGGTCGCAAAAACCAAACAGGTTGCCCTGTTAACGTTTACTAATTAAACATCGGTTTCTTTCTGAACATTTCCTCACAGCTTGTGTTGTACCTTAGCGATTCCGATGTACTGACTTAATCGAAGTAGGAGGATTATTTTATACTATGGCCTGGAAAAATCAGCAACAATTTATTGACGCATTAGAAAAAGCCGGTGAACTGGTTCGCATTACAACCTACGTCAATCCCCATTTAGAAATAGCAGAAATTACCGACAGGATAAGCAAATCCGGAAACGGCGGTAAAGCATTATTGTTTGAAAATACAGGATATGATTTCCCGGTGTTGATGAATGCTTACGGAAGCGAAAAGAGAATGTGCATGGCATTGGGAGTGGAAAATTTGGATGATGTGGCAAAGGAAATTGAAAATCTTTTCAAATTATTATCGGCACCAAAAGAAGGCATACTGGATAAATTAAAACTCCTTCCAAAACTTGGTCAGTTTGCCAGTTGGATGCCGAAAGTAAAAAGCGGAAGGGGAGAATGCCAGGAAGTAGTAATGATTGAACCTGATATTACAAAACTGCCTGTAATTACCTGCTGGCCAAAAGATGGAGGCCCGTTTCTTACACTGCCCATCATTCATACAAAAGACCCGAATACAAACTCCCGAAATGTAGGAATGTACCGTATGCAGGTGTTTGGCCCAACACTCACCGGTATGCACTGGCATAAGCATAAAGTATCTGCCAAACATTTTGTTGAGTACAAAAAATTGAATAAAAGAATGCCGGTGGCTGTTGCCCTTGGTGGCGACCCGGTGTATGCTTACTCAGCTACTGCACCACTGCCGGAAAATGTGGATGAATACATGCTGGCTGGTTTTTTAAGAAAGAAAAAAGTAGAGTTGGTAAAATGTATTTCGCAGCCGGAAGTGGAAGTACCTGCCGACGCAGATTTTATTATTGAAGGATATGTAGAGCCTGATGAAGAATTAATATGGGAAGGGCCATTTGGCGACCATACCGGCTATTATTCATTGCCCGACTGGTATCCAAGATTTCATATTACTGCTATTACACATAAAAAAGATGCAGTGTATCCTGCCACCATTGTGGGCATTCCACCACAGGAAGATGCCTGGCTGGGAAAAGCAACGGAAAGAATTTTTCTGGCTCCCATTAAAATGACAATGGTACCTGAAATAGTGGATATGGATATGCCGGTGGAAGGAGTGTTTCATAATCTTGTTATTACAAAAATTAAGAAAGACTATGCAGGCCAGGGGCAAAAAGTAATGAATGCAATGTGGGGTGCAGGACAGATGATGTTCAATAAAATATTGGTGATGGCCGATGAAGGGGTAACAATTCAGGACTATGAAGCATTAGCCAGGTATGTTTTTAAAAATTTAAACCCTGCTACTGATATTTATTTTTCTACCGGTCCAATGGATGTGCTGGATCATAGTTGCAGTAAACTTGGTTTTGGCGGAAAGATGTGTATTGATGGAACAGCTAAACAGGAAGAAGAGATGGATGATAGTTATGAGTTTCAGTCTCACCAGAGGCGAGAGGGTTTGGCGATAAGCGAAAGCCTGATTAAAGAGAAATTTTCAGAGGTTCATACAGTCAATACATTGTTATGTAAAAAGGAAATTCCTTGTTTGATTATTTCAGTACAAAAAAACAGGGTGGGACATATCAAAGAGCTGCATGAGAAGTTATGTGCATTAGAAGAGATGGAAAGTGTAAAGATGATTTTATATGTAGAACATACTGTTGATGCAAACGATTTAACAACTGCCTTGTGGAGATTCTGCAACAACCTGGACCCTAAAAGGGATAATTTCCTCTGTAAACGACCAGCTCACAACTCACAACTCACAACTCGCAACTTGTATTTCGCCTGCATGGGATTTGATGGTACCCGTAAAACAAAAGAGTTCGATAATTTTCAAAGAGATTGGCCGAATATTATTGTAGCTGATGATGAAACCATAAAATCAGTAGATAACAAATGGAGTGAACTAAGAATCGGGGCATTCCTTCCTTCGCCTTCTTTAAAATTCAAAGACCAGATGTATGGGGAAGAAGCTGTAGTAAGTTGATTTAGATTTTAAATTCTACATTTACCCTGTGACCTTCGACAAAATAAATATTCTCATGACCGGTGGCGGTGCCCCCGGTGCCGCAGGTATCCTAAAATGTTTGCAACAAAACAAATCGTTTCATGTAATAGCTGCTGATGCCAATCCGGGTGCTGTGGGAAGATATTTGAACAAAAATTTTGAAACTATTCCCTTAGCTACCGACCCATCTTTTATGGATGTAATGCTATCACTCTGCCGGAAAAGAGATATTCATATTATTTTGCCCCTGGTAACAAAAGAATTAATTCCATTATCCAAACATACCAAAGAATTTGAACTGGCAGGAGCAAAACTGTCAGTGTCTTCAACCGCCTCACTGGAAATTGCCAATAATAAAAGCCGGTTATATGAATTTATGCAATGGAGTGGGATGACCGTTCCAGAATTCAGCGTAGTAGAAAATATAGAACAATTTAAAGCTGCTGTCGAAGAATTAGGTTATCCCGAAAAGCAAGTGTGTTTCAAACCATCTGTTTCAAATGGTAGCCGGGGTTTCAGAATCATCAGCAAACAAACGAATGAACTGGATTTGCTGTTTAATCATAAGCCAGCTTCTACCTATCTCAGTTTGCAGGATGCCATTCGTATTCTTTCATCAGGTGTATTTCCTGAATTATTGGTTAGTGAATATTTGCCCGGAGAAGAATATTCAGTTGACTGTGTTGCCAATCATGGCGAACCATTTCTTGTTGTTCCCCGGTTAAGAAAAAAAATGATTAATGGCATAAGTGTGGAAGGAGAGTTCATAAAAGACGACAGCATTATAAGTTACTGTAATCAAATCATCCATGAACTTCAACTGCATGGCAATATTGGCATACAGGTTAAAAAATCAGCCGCAGGCCAATTCCTGATTCTTGAAATTAATCCCCGTGTGCAGGGAACAATTTCCGCAGCATTAGGGGCAGGGGTCAATCTGCCCGAACTGGCAGTAAAGCAGGAATTAGGTCTGCCAATTTCTCCCAATGAAATGCAGGTAAAATGGGGCACTAAATTCTCCCGTTACTGGGATGAGGTTTTTTACTGACATGAAGTCATTTATATAGTTTGGAAAGATGTTTGCTTTGCAACGGCTGAACTTATTTAAGGGTCTTCCATTCATGTAACATAAGCATGAATGAGTTCATCTTTCTGTAATTTGCTTAAAATTTAATCGCAATGAAATGAGCCACAAGCAAAACTCGCCTATCGGTAATGAAAATTTATGGCGAATTCAATGTGGCTAATTAAAATAAAAATAAACACATGAAAAGACTTAGTGCAGGATTATTGGTAACGCTGGTGGCTCTTTCATCTTTAGCACAGGGTGATAAAGAAAATACCTTGTTGTGGAAAATAAGTGGCAATGGTTTAGAAAAGCCATCCTACCTGTTTGGAACTATCCACATGATATGTGCTGATGATGCTGGTCTGAGTGCAAACATGAAGAAGGTAATCAGTAATTGTGATGAAGTTTATTTTGAAGTGGATATGGACAACATGTTTGAAATGATTGGTGCCATGAAGAAAATGAAAATGATGGGTGATACTACACTAAAAGACCTGCTTACCGAAACAGATTATAAAAAAGTAAAAAAATATTTTGAAGAAAAGGGTTCAATGCTTCCTTTCTCGATGCTGGAAACGTATAAACCAATGTTGGCGGCTTCTACACTGGAGCAAGGCTCCATGCCCTGCGATGATACAGAGATGATGGAGCAGGTGATAATGAAAGAAGCAAAAGAGTATAATAAAAAAATTAAAGGTCTTGAAACCATGTCGTACCAGGCAGGAGTGCTGGACAGTATTCCGTATAAACTGCAGGCCGAACAATTGGTTTCTTATATAGATAAAGCTAATAAGGGTGAGGAGGATGATACAGAAATGAAAGAAATGTTTAACGCCTATAAAAACCAGGACTTGAAAAAATTAGAAGAAATGCTGATGACAACTGATGCTGGCATTTCCGGCTTTGCGGACATCCTGTTGTATCATCGTAATCAAAATTGGGTAGAGAAACTAAAATCATTGTTGCCCGAAAAATCTTTGCTGATTGCTGTTGGTGCCGGCCATTTACCCGGACAGAAAGGGGTTATTAACTTGCTGCGCAAAGAAGGTTATAAAGTAACACCAGTTGAGAATAAGGTGAGTAAAGCGAAGGAGATTTAGTAGCGTCTGACCTGGGTAAACGGTCTGTTATTTTCCGGTTATGATGATTTTTTGTAACTTGGGCTTACAATGAAAAAAATCATTTACCTGTATTTGTTTTCCTTTATCATTAATGGGATTGCTTTTGCTTCTGACCCTGCAGGAGCGATGCAGCATATAAATATTGACCGGACTGCACCTGACCCCGGAGCCAATTTTGATTCAATATGGGTGGAGTACGATGTGACAGAAGACAACTTACGGGGAATGAAAATCCATCTTAGTTTTTCTGCTTATAGTATGAAGGCAATGGAAGCTTATGTAGCTATCTATTTTGAATATAACGATGACCTGGCCGGATTTTTAAAAGATAAGAATAAGAAATACCAGAGTTCTGAGGGAGATGTGGCAATTTATAAATTGATTAATCCGGCTTATGACCCCGCTGTATACAAAGACCTCCAGCTTTTTATGCCCTATACCGAACTGGACCTGGAGCCGGGCATTTATGACCTGACAATGGATGTAAAGCTGATTTATAAACAAGGAGGAATGATCAACCGGCTTACCTACTATGATTTTAAATATACTAAACCCGGTAGCCCTGCCGATGTAGAATCAAAAGCCCAGGCCGATGCAAAATTAGATACGCTATGGATTGATTATAATGTAACTGAAGGCGGAAAAAATGGTATGTTGATACATGTAAACTTCACCGCCATGAACCTGAAAGATGTGGACTGCTACCTGGCTATTTAT
>JAJAZO010000262.1 GCA_026785745.1 Chitinophagaceae bacterium
ATGGAAGTACATGCACACACCTACACAGCTCCCGACCCCGATTCTTCGTCAGGCTCAGTACATCGGGGCAGGAAAAAATGGACTCATTATTTCTGGGAGTTTTTGATGTTTTTCCTCGCTGTGTTCTGCGGGTTCCTGGCAGAGTTTAAACTGAAGCACATGATAGAACACCAGCGGGAAAAGCAGTATATGCAGTATATAGTATGAGATCTTTTCACAGACACGACCACCTTAAACCGGGATATTCCTTTTAAAAAAGAAAGAATTGCAGCGATAAATTCCTTGTTCAATTACTTTTTTTACATAGGATGAAAAGACAATTCCTTCATACATACATAATCTCCTGAGAAGGTCAACCATGGATATTAACTATAAGCGGAATAAAGCCACCATTAGTCAATTGAAAAATTCGGGCAGTATGCGGCTGGTCAGAAAAAGAAATGTGGCGGACTCTATTCTTGCATATGAATTCACAAAGGGAAAAGCCCATAATCCCTCTAGCCTGAAAACCAGTCCGCCCTTAACAGACTAAAATTTTTATTGCTTATTCACCTTTAATGTGGTGGTTTTACCATCTGCTGAAATAACTTTCAACAGGTACATGCCTGATCCCATCGGGGGTACTTCCAGCTGATCTTTGTCACTTCCACCGGCCCTTTGTTCTTTCACAATCTTCCCATTTATATCCACCAGCAGAATCGTGCTGCCCTGCTTCGCTCCATACACCATAATATTATTCTGAAACGGGTTCGGGAATACCCTAATCGGGTTTACAACCACCTCATCAAAGTATACAAGTTTTATATTGCTGAAACCGTAATTGCCATCCAGGTCGGTGCTGCGAAGACGGTAGAAATTATTGCCCTTGCCGACATTATTATCAACCATTTGGTATGCTGTGACGGAGTTACTGTTCCCCGCTGCCGGTACCACAACAATTGATTTCCATATATCTGACGTGGCACTATTGGTGCGTTCAACGCTAAAGTTCTTGCTGCCCTGTTCGCTGGCTGTTGACCATTTCAGTAACGCATTCCCAGCCTGTTTTGTGGCAGAGAAGTTCAGCAGCGTAACCGGTAAAGTTACTAGCGCCGGTTTGGTAACAAGATTAGCCTGTACATTAATAGCCCCGTTACAGGCAAGCCCCCTGCCGAACAGAGGCGAACTTCCTAATAGTGTAATAGCACCTGCGCTGGTGATCACCGTGCCCCTGAAAACTGAATTTGCCGCTAATGTAAATGCTCCGTTCACCTGCCAGAATACATTGTTCAGCGAAGCTGAATTAATCAGAAGTACCTCAGACAGGGCGTTTGTTGCCAGTGCACCATTTACCTGAATGATAAATATGGCATTGGGATCACCTCCCCCGTCCAAACTCAACATTCCGCTGATGGTTGATGCAGCCCCGCTGCAATGTACGCCTGGGGAAAGGGTTTGCCCGTTTCCGATTGTTACGCCAATTAAATTACCACAAATTCTTGCTGACAGATCGGCGTAGGCCGCACACAAATCTCCTGCCGCCTGTAATGAAGCCGCATTGGCCACGTTGATCGTTCCGGTCAGCGTTCCCGGGGGAAATGCATTGAAGGCACCGGCTTGCGTACCAACATTGCCGGTTACGATAGCGGCACCTGTTACATTAAAAGCGCCGGCGGAAGTAAATAAGGCATAGGTAGAAGCGGTACCTAAGTTAGGTAGTGGCAGTACCTGGCTGAATGCCGAAACGGGAAAAGCTGAAATGCCGGCAAAAGACATAATAAGAAGTAAATTTTTTTTCATACTATTTAATTTATCCCAAGTGAGTACAAGTTGGCCAACGTTGCCTTTTTCAAACCAGGTTGAAGCCTGTTATACAATTACAGAAATGAATCACATTTTTCACCGGGCAGCAGTCCTGCTACATTCCTTTGCATACGTTGATTGATAATCGCAAAACCCTTGTCCTTTCCCCATAATATATAATCATGCCGCAATTCAAGCGCATTACCTGCTTAGCCGAAAGTTTTAATGACCTCCAAATGGGCATTTTATTCTACATTTAGTAGCCTTATTTTCTGCCTAATACAACAGGCTGGTAAAAGGTAAAACCCCTGACCAGGAAACAGGCCGGCAAGGCTGCGAGGGATTCGTAAGGGGGTACAGACCGTAACATCGCTAAACCAAAACAAGAACCCAACCATGGAAGTACATGCCCACACCCACACCCCCCGTAAAAAATGGACGCATTATTTCTGGGAGTTTTTAATGTTGTTCCTTGCTGTATTCTGCGGATTTTTGGCAGAGTATCAGTTGGAGCATAAGATAGAAAGGGATAGGGAAAAACAATTTATTCAATCGTTGGTCAATGACCTGGAAATGGATTCGGCACGACTACAACAAATCATCCGGTTAAGAAACGAAAGGGAAATAATTCTTGACTCCTTGATAAATCTTATCAAACTCCCTAACCGGGCAACACAAAGCAGATACATCTATCATTATAATTCTTTTGCCACAAGAATGACTTTTCAATTCTATCCTAATGACGGCACCATACAGCAATTAAAAAATGCAGGCAATCTTCGGTTGATCAGAAAACACAATGTGAGAGACTCTCTCTCTTCCTATGATGTGGCGTCAAGATTCCTGGTGAGTAATGGAAATGTCGAGGAAATGACGTTTGAAGCTTACAGAACCGTAGCGCAGGAGATATTTGATGGTAGCATATTGGAAAAAACCAGGCTTGAAAGTAACGATGTCATCCGGCTGGATTATGACCCGCCATTGCATAATAAAGATGATGCGATATTCAAACTCATGTATCGTATTCATATGCTGAAAAATTTTATCCGCGGTATGCGTAATTTAAACAGACAATCATTGGAAAAAGCTAATAATTTATTAGCCTTATTAAAGGAAGAATACCATCTGAAATGAAAACAAATTAAAAAATTCAGAATGATGAGTTATGAATAACATTGAAAAATTAAACAGTTTGCTCAATTCATAATTCTAAATTCATAACACATAATTAATAAAAATAGAAGTACACCACCATGCCCACACCGCCCGAAAAAAATGGACACATTATCTCTGGGTCCGGCCTCAGGCGGGATAATGTTGTTTCTCGCTGTGTTCTGTGGTTTTTTAGCAGAGTATCAACTGGAGCATAAAATAGAAAAAGACAGGGGTAAAGAATATATAAAATCATTCAGGGAAGACCTGGCTAAAGACACTGCCATTCTGCAAACAAGTATTTATGTGCTGAAAAAAAATAGTGCTGCCGGAGATTCGATTGCGAAAATGATTCAACTCGGAAAAACAATATCGCCTGAAGATATAAAACGTTTGTATCAATATAATCTTACTGCCCTTGGTGGTTTTGGAGTAATACTTACCGACCGTACTTCGGAACAACTAAAAAAGGCAGGTGGTATGAGGCTAATTACAAAGAAGAAAGTTATAGATGGCATCATTGATTACTGGGCTGGCGCAGATGCTATTGCCAGAATTGAAACTACACTACAGAAAATGAGGATGCAGTCCAGAGAAAAATCATATCTTATTTTTGATAACAAGTATTATGCAGAAAGTTCAGCAAACGGGCAAAGGATAATCCAGGATAATGCACAATTAATGACAAAAGAATATATTGCTCTTGCGGAGTTTGGCAACCGGGTAGCACATGTAAAAAATCTGATGAAAGGAACTTATACCCCTCTTTTGAAAAATCAAAAAGCAAAAGCGGATACGCTTATGGCAATCATTGATAAAGAATATCACCTCAAATAAATTATTATGGAAGTACATGCCCACACCCACACACCCCGTAAAAAATGGACCCACTATCTCTGGGAGTTTTTAATGTTATTCCTCGCTGTTACACTGGGTTTTTTTGTAGAAAATCAACGGGAGCATTATATCGAAAACCTGCGGGAAAAACAATATGCAAAAGAGCTGTATTCGGAATTATCCGACGACTCTGTTGTTGCTGCCAATATGGTTCGGATACGGTTAGAAAAAGAAAAAGATATGGATTACTTACATAGCTATTTTTTAGATAGCTCATTAAACTCCCTGCCCAGGGAGTTTTATCCTGCCTATACTATCGGAGCCTATCTAGTAAATACCTACGCCTTTGAACCAAAAGACGGTATCCTTAGCCAACTTAGAAATTCCGGTTCTCTCCGTTATTTCAAAAGCATGGGCTTACAAAAATTATTTGGCGATATCAGTGTCTGCATTAATAATATGCGGGGCCGCAATGAACAGGAGTACCAGTATTGGAGCAACCCGGTGAAACCTTTCATTTTAAAACATTATGATTTTAGCTGGCTGAATGAATTGAGAAAACAGAATGAAAACGCTATTGGCCTTGCACTTATAAATAGTTATCGGCAAACAAACAGGAGCATCGAAACCCGGATTTTAAATGTCAACTCTTTTAACCGGGAGGAAGCAGCTAATATGATATTATTTTTTAAACAGATGATGGTATCAACCCGGACACTTCAACTAAACAGTTATATCATCACCAACCATAAAATCCTGGAAGAATTGCGGAATAAATACGATCTTAATTGAACCGTTAAATGTAAATAAAAAAAAGGCAAGCACATTATAAACAAGTGAACGTAAGATCATCCCTGCACATTAAAGAACCTATAGTAGAAAATCAACCGAACAAAATCATTTATCATGAAAAAACTTCTTCTGTTTTCCCTGTTTGCTGTAAATATTTGCAAGGCCCAGTCCATAGATGATTTTTTATCCGCAGCTTTTCCAACTTCACTCACCGCATCACCCGATGGAAAATCCATTGCCTGGGTGTTTAATGATAAAGGACTCAGAAATGTTTTTACAGCTGCTTCGCCTTCATTTGCTGCCAATAGAATAACTGCTTATATGGAAGATGATGGAATGGAGATCAGCAACCTGCAGTTTACCCCCGATGGCAGCCAGCTTGTTTTTGTAAGAGGCAATGCAAATAATAATAATGGCGAGCCTGCCAATCCTGCTTTTTTACAAACGTCAACTGCAAGGAATATCTGGATCGTTGGCAATGACGGAAAGAATCTTAGGAAAATAGTGGCTGGATCTTATTATAAAATTTCACCGGATGGAAAAACAATGGCTTATTC
>JAJAZO010000263.1 GCA_026785745.1 Chitinophagaceae bacterium
GGCCCGGCTTTTATCCAAAGTGCAAAATCGAGCCGCCCCTTTTTTTCATCCTGTCCGCCAAGTTCTCTTGTTCCTTCCAGCAGGTCTTCCAATTTTCTGTTGGTGAGTATGCCATACGGTTTTTCTTTGTTATACTTTTCTACATCAAAATAAACAGTGCCGTTTACTACATAGGCATAACCATTATCAATGATCTGCTGCGCCATCTTTATCTGTTCTGTTATATGGCCGGTGGCAGTAGGTTCGATAGTTGGCGGCTCATTATTAAACATCTCCATCACTTTATGAAAGCCCACGGTATAGCGTTGCACTATTTCCATTGGCTCCAATCGTTCCAGCCTTGCTTTTTTGGAAAACTTATCATCCCCTTCATCCCGGTCGCCTTCCAGGTGGCCGGCATCGGTTATATTTCTTACATACCTTACTTTATACCCCAGGTATTTGAGATAGCGGTAAATAATATCGAAAGAAATAAATGTTCGGCAGTTGCCAAGGTGTACATCGCTGTAAACGGTAGGGCCGCATACATATAGCCCAACATGGTCGGGGGTAATTGGCTCAAATGCTTCTTTCTGTCGTGATAAGGTATTGTATATTTTCAGTTCACTCATATAGGCTGATAAGTTTCAAAAATAATCATTCCCGGTTACTTCTTTAACTGCACATCGGCTACCAGCATATAATGGTCGGAGTATTTCTTAGTTACCCGTTTAAACTGTTGTACTTTGAAATGCTTGTCGGCAAAAATATAATCAATGCGAAGTGTGGGAGAAAGGGTTGTAAATGTTCGTCCAATGCCAAACCCTTTTTTCAAAAAGGCATCCTGCATACTACCACGAACTGTAAAGTAGGTATAAGAATTGGGCACATCATTCAGATCGCCACATACTATTACCGGGTGTGGACTATCCTTTATTATTTTATGGGCCAGGTCGGCCTGTATGCTGCGGTAAGAAAACCCTTTTCTTAGTTTTGACATAATACTGCGGGAGTTGGCCAGCAAACTATCCCTTGCATTGGCTATTTTATCAATCTTGTCGTAATCCCTCTTGCCAAACTGCAGGGATTGCAGGTGAGTAGTAAAAACCCGGACCGTATCGTTATTCACTTTAATATCCGTATGCAATAAAACATCCGGCAGGGTGGGCCGTGGATACCTGATCTTGCCCGTATCAATTATCGGGTAGCGGGAAAAAATAATGGAGCTGTAATAGTGGTTATCACCGTCGTTATCAAAAGAAAAATAATAATAAGGGTAGCCTAATTCCTGTTGTATCGGTTTTATATTATCATAGTAAGATGAATCTATAGAAGTGTGAAACTCCTGCAGGCAAAGCACATCAGCATCTTGTTGTTTGATAAGGTCAAACATTTGAAGCCTGATACTGCTCCCTTTGTTGCTGTTTCTTTTGAGCTCTACAAACCGGGCCACATTCCAGGAAGCCACCCGTATTGTTTGTGGTTCTTTTTTATTATCAAAGGCCCGGTTCTTATGAAAAGCAAAGAACACACTGATGCTTTTAATAGCCAATAGCAAAGCTATGACTGAAATAATTGCGTAGCGGGGCCTTAACAGCATAAGCCATCCTATGGCAAAAAAAATAACGAGTAACAGCAAGATGGGAAACACCAAACCAAGAAATGAAATGAACCACCATCGTTGCGGATTAAGATAAGGCACCAGGCAGGAGAGCAGGAATAGGAATACTACCACCACATTGGAGTAAATAAAAAACCGCTTGGTAAAAAGTCGGAGCTTTGAAGCCATTGATGCAATTTAGGGAAAAGCTGCGAGCAGTGAGTTACGAGTTGCGAGGCATTATATTTTAAAAATCGTTACGAATTTCAGGTGATGTTTATAGTAAACAACGACTCTATGATCTTTAAGTCTCGCAACTCACCGCTCAAAACTCGATGCTCTTCTAAAATCATAACCCTTCTTCACTTGCCCTCTTCAGCAACTCTTTTTCTTCATCTGTAAGAAAGCTATACCCTTTTTGATTAATCTTATCCAGTATATCATCTACCCGCTGCTGGGTTACATTGAGGGTTTTTTTAAAAGGTGCTGAGGTTGATTTGTAAAATAATTCTTCTTTAATATTCTTTCCTTTCTTTGGCTTATCCGGATTAAAGAGGTTGGCTACCCAATCAAAGAAATTACTCATCCATTCGCTGCCGTCATATCCCCTGCGCAAAAAAATGATAAAAAGAAATCCTGTTAAAGCACCGGTAAGATGTGCGATAAGGTTGCCGGTATCACTTACAGAAACGGTGGCCAGGTCGGAAATAAGGTACAATGCCGTAAGTACCCACAGGGGAATGCCACCGGCAATCATGGGAAAAATTTTGTACTGGGGAGATATCATCGTAGTAGCAATGGCGACGGCCATTACCCCGGCAGAAGCACCGGCAGCAGATGCATAAGGAAGCTGTGTTTGTAATGATGGTACAAAATTATACGCCAGCATAAAAGCAATGCCACCAGCTACTCCTCCGTAAACAAAAATGGGAACAATTTTTTTATTACCCGTCAGGTCCTGCATAATGTAACCAAAGCACCAGAGCCAAAGCATATTGGAAAAGACTCTCCAGATATTATCATGCGCAAACATGTGGGTGATAATAGTCCACGGACGACTCAGCAACCTGTCGCCATCAGCCGGCAGTACAAACCAGCCCAATACATTTTTGGTAAAAAGCGAGGGGGCAATTTCTTTGGGGAATCTGAAAAACCAAACCGCCTTCATAAAAGCAAGACCGATAAACATGAGGAGGCATATCGCTATCAGCATCATCAGCGTATTACCACTTTGTCCAAGTGTAATTCTTTGTTTGTATTGTTTTTCTGAATAAGTCACAGGACAGATGATAAATGATAGAGATCAGATGATAGTTTATACAAAGGTCGTTTAGTTTTATTTATTCCATTATCCTAATACAACGTTTTTCGGTTGGTTTTGTTCCAGATCAATACAATAATAAAACCCGTTAATGCGCCACCGAGGTGGGCAAAATGGGCCACATTGTCGCCGGCTATTTTTCCAAAGCCTCCAAAGAGGTCAAGTAATATATAACCAATCACCACCCACTTGGCTTTTACCGGAACAGGAATCGGAACAATCATCAGCTCGGTGTTAGGAAACA
>JAJAZO010000264.1 GCA_026785745.1 Chitinophagaceae bacterium
ATACCCTGCTTACTTTTCTTTTCGGAGAAATAATGCAGACGATGTCAAATATAATCCCTCCGTTTTTTCTCCTTCAATATTTATATCCCCAACCAATATTTGCTATCCGACTACTTTTCCCTCTTTTCTTTTAAAAGTGGCTGTGCCTCCATAAGCTACTATTTCATATACATCCACCGTAGATGTTGGTTTAAACTCTGTACTACCCATCGCAGAACTAGCCATTAAAAGGCCGTTGTCAACCGACATAGTTATTTCGGCCACCGGGCTACCATCGGGAAATTTAAACTTTCCAACATAATACTGCAACGAATCCGTTTGTGCATTAACAGTAATAAAGCCAAACAGGATAAAAAATGAAAGAAATACTTTTTTCATATAGTGTAGTTTTTGAATTTGCCTGACGAAAATTACGGCAAAAAAGTTACAGCCGTTATTATTTTATTAAAACTTTTCATAAATAATTGCAGCGCCCTGCCCCACTCCTACACACATTGTAAACCCCCAACCCCTAAAGAGGGGTTTACAAACCCTCAAATATAATTGCCGCTCCTTGTCCCACTCCTACACACATTGTTGCTAACCCATACTTCAAGTTTGTTCGTTTCATTTCATGCAGTAAAGTAGCAGAAATGCGGACACCGCTGCATCCCAAGGGATGACCGATAGCAATAGCACCACCGTTTACATTTACTTTATTACTATCCAAACCCAATTCTTTTATACAGGCAATAGTCTGCGATGCAAATGCTTCATTAAGTTCTATTACATCAATATCACCGATTTTTAATCCGGCCCTTTGTAAAGCTTTTTTAGTGGCTGGCACCGGGCCAATGCCCATTACAGAAGGCTCAACACCAGCCACCGCCATTGAAACAACTTTTGCCAACGGTGAGAGGTTGTATTTCTTTACAGCCTCCTCACTTGCCAGCAACATAGCTGCTGCTCCGTCATTAATACCGGAGGAATTACCGGCGGTTACTGTTCCATCTTTTATAAAAGCCGGTTTTAATCCTGCTAATTTTTCCAACGAAGTTTCTCTTGGATACTCATCATTTACAAACCAGTTGATAAGCCCCTTTTCATTGAATTCAATAGCGGTGATTTCATCAACCCATTTATCCGCAGCTTTGGCGGCAAAATATTTTTGTTGTGAGGCTAATGCAAACTCATCCTGTTCCTGCCGGGAAATATTCCATTGTTTCGCCACATTTTCCGCTGTTTCACCCATTGTGTAGGGATGATATAAAGCCGCTAAATTTTTATTAATAAACCGCCAGCCCATTGTAGTGTCAAACATTTCAGCTGACCTTCCAAATGCTTCAGTACTTTTTGCTACCACAAAAGGTGCCCTTGACATGCTTTCCACTCCGCAGGCAATTACCATTTCAGCATCACCACACATTATTTGTCTTGATCCATCCATAATGGCCTGCAAACCCGAAGCACATAAACGGTTAACTGTATTGCCCGCCACAGTTACAGGCAAACCAGCCAGCAAGGCCGCCATTCTTGCCACATTCCGGTTGTCTTCACCAGCCTGGTTGGCAGCGCCGGCAATTACATCTTCGATTGCATTTACGTCGATGGAATCGTTTCTTTGTAACAATGCTCTGATAGTATGTGCAAGCAGATCATCCGGACGAATAGCGGATAAGGCTCCGCCATATTTCCCGATGGGGGTTCTTACAACGTCAATTATATAAACTGGTTTCATCTATTTATAAATATAGCTGCAAGATAAACGATTCAGCTATTCTCTCCCGGCGGGTGGCGGTTTGTTATCTTTGCAGCATGGCAAAAGCAGCAGTTAAGAATATCCGGCATTTGAGCCTTGCTGAAATTGAACAGTATTTTGAGGAAATGGGAGAAAAAAAATTCAGGGCCAAACAGGTATATGAATGGCTTTGGCTGAAACCTGTTCAGGGTTTTGACGGCATGACCAATATTTCTAAAGAACTGCGCCAGAAGCTGGCGGCAGAATTCACTTTACCCGGTCTTACGGTTGATACTACCCAATACAGTGAAGATGGCACCATCAAATCCAGGTTTAAAACACATGATGGCCATTTGATTGAAGGAGTGCTGATACCTACCAAATCAAGATTTACAGCCTGTGTTTCTTCGCAAATCGGTTGTTCACTAAGTTGTAAATTTTGTGCTACGGGCTATATTGACAGGAAAAGAAATCTCGACTTTGATGAAATTTATGACCAGGTAGCCATCCTTAATGAGCAATGCGAGAAAATACATGGCAAGAAACTCAGCAATATTGTTTTTATGGGCATGGGCGAACCATTGCTTAATTATAAAAATGTATTACGGTCTATTGAAAGAATCACCTCACCGCATGGAATGGCGATGAGTCCGAAACGTATTACTGTTTCCACAGCCGGTGTGGCAAAAGGCATCCGTCAGTTGGGTGATGATAAAGTAAAATTTAAACTTGCCTTGTCGTTACATGCAGCCACCGACCAGAAGCGACATGAGATAATGCCTATTAACGACAGTAATAATATTCAGACGCTGGTTGAGGCAATGAATTATTTCTACAAACAAACTGAGAACGAAATTACTTTTGAGTATGTCCTTTTCAAAGATTTTAATGATTCATTAAAAGATGCTGATGAGCTGATTAAAATTTACCGCCAGGTTCCAGCCGACCTTGTGAATATCATCGAATACAATCCTATTGACTTTGCCAAATTTGAAAAACCGGAAGAAGATAAAGTGCAGGCTTTTATGGAGTATCTTGGCAAACACCGGGTGAATG
>JAJAZO010000265.1 GCA_026785745.1 Chitinophagaceae bacterium
ATCTTGTTCTGATAACAGAGGCGGGGAATGATTATGAAAATGGCGCTGTTCAAAAATATTCACAAATGGTGCAACAATGAACCCTGATGGTACAGAAGCAACCGGTTCCAATGATGGAATTTCAATAGTAGCAAAAGCTACTTTGTTCTGATCCTGCTCCAGCTTTACCACTTTTAATTCGTCACTACAGCAGCCCTTTGATTCACGGTTTTCCATTCCGCACCTTCCGCACACATCTCTTGATGTATCAAAAAGATGAACGGAAACCAGCCGCTTCATACAGTAGTGAGAATTGATTACTACTCCGCTGGTAACAGCAAAATAGCAAACGAATGATATGGCGAAAATTATCTTCTTCATGCGGCTATACAAAGATAATAGCAATATCCAATTTTAATAGCTGATTTTTATCAACGGTAAGTATTTGACCATCAATTAACAAAACTCCAATACACCCCCAACCTGAACTGAAGGCCGGGCAAAGCATAGCCGGGTGCAATGAGATTGTTGTTGGTAAACCCAAATCCGCCCAGGTTTCTGGCAGTGTTCAGGTTTTCGGCCCGGACAAATGCCCTGAATGGCCTGATACGAAAGTGCATATAAGCTGCGAGATCGGGAAGTGGATTTCTGATAGTAATGCTATCCTGGTAAAAAAATTGTCCATGAAGAGGTGAGTAACCATCAGCTTTATAGGCGGTGCGATAACGGGCTTCCACACCAAATGCAATATCCAGATTTTTAAACCCGAGGTTGCCTTCGTAAGCAAACCGGTTGCGGGTATAAATAACAGGCATATTAACCGGTGCACTACCCACCACCTGCTGAAAATAAATTTCCGCATGCCAGTTCCATCGTTTACCAAGTTTAATGGTTTTTTCCACGGCTACCTGCAACACATTAAATAAAGTATTCTCCTGCTCCAACTGATAGAAGTTTGTTAAGTAGGTATAATTGGTTGCCAGGTAATAATGTCCTGTTAACCTGAATTTGAAGGAAGGCAAAAAGTAGGAAGCAAAAAGATGTGTGTTGTTTTCCTTTTTAAAATCCTTTCCTGTTTTCAAAAAATAAAAACTGCTGCGGCTGTCAAAAATAAACGATGGTGTGCGGCTTGTATTTTCAAAGCCCAGTTGTAACGAACCAATCTTGTTGCCCAGCAACCGTTGCAAACTTATATGTGCCTGGTAATCGCCTTTATTTACTCCTGTAAAATATAGTTTACCATTCGCCTCTATATCCCAAAGCAGGTTACGGGTCTTGTTCCTGTATTCTGCATGTCCAACCGTATTAACAAAATTCTTTCTGCCGGAAGCAAATTCACCCGATATACTTTGCAGCAATATTCCGAGCTTGATAAACTGCTGCAGGTTTTTTTCATCTGGAAACTGGTATATAGAAAAATCATTAGCGATTATCTTCCAGCTATCTTTTACAATAAAGGTATCAATTGGTCGCCGCAGGCTGGTATCATAATTAGTTTTATAATAAACAGAGTCACCGAGATAATCCTGAAAAGTGTAAGAATACTGGTCTAACTGGAAAGTGTGTTCAAAACGCAGTCGGGGATAAAAAAGAGGAACTACCGTTGAATCAGTAAAAACGGAATCTTTGCGTCCAAAATCATACTGCTGGCGGAGTAATGCTGTAAACTCGTTGTATTTATTCCCTGTGTTAATTTTAGTAGTAAAAAAATTAGAAGAGAAAGGATCATCACCTCCCAACTTAGTTGGAATATTAAACCGGTTTTTATAATCAGGATCTTTCAAATAATTGGCGGCCGGGTCCTGTAAGCCTCCGTTTTCAGCCGACTGCATTTTATTACCCACTAAAGCAAAATAATTGGTATAGCGTTTATTAACTGACTGAAACCGGGAAGTAAGCAAATAATTATTGTGGTTAGTTTTTTGGCTTTTAAAAAACCCGGGAGAGTTTATCAACCTGTATTGAAAAGCAGCATTCCAGTTAGGCTTCAGATTTTGTGTATGTATCAATTGAATGATCTGCTCCACCCGGCTGCCTAACTGATAATTGATTTCAGAATAGGGCCTTGTTGTATTAAAGAACCTTACTTTCTCCAACTTATATTTATAGATATCGAAGGCATGAAAACCCGGATCGAAGCCAGCTGAAAAATTAGGAGAAAACAATAACGATCTTGAAGCATTACCTGCATTTCCCAAATAAATATGAGTACCCGGAATGGGAAACACCTTTGTAAAATCGCCAATAGAAGAATCTAATTTGTAGTTGCGGGTAGAATCGAGATAGCGGAAACTGATAGTGATGGAATCAGCATTCTTATCCCGGTGCTGCAAACTGTCTGTACTACCACCAGAGCCGCCGCTGCGCATACTACCGCTAACATTCCCTACCCGGCCTCCTATATTTCGGATAACATCCTGGGAAAAAACATTGCCTGCCCAAAAAAGGCAGCAGGTTAGCAGTAAGTATGTGGCTCTTTTTACCAGGAAAAGAAAGTTAAGTGAATAAAAACCTTTTTATAAAATAACCCGGCAAAGGTACTACTTCGCAATTGCAGCATTGCAGTACACACTGTATAATTCAGCATTAAATTTGTTACTACTTTGCTAATTTATACACCAAAGTTTTAACGGAGGTGTAAGCTACGTCGTACACAGTAATTAAATAGCCGCTACCAGTTCTTTAAAAATAGTAGCCAGTTTTGGTTCGGCATGTTTGGCTGCTTCCAGCACTTCTTCATGGGTAATGATATTATTTTCTTCCCTGATACCTACATCTGTAATCACACTCATGGCAAACACCTGCATGCCTGCATGATTAGCCACAATACTTTCCTGCACGGTACTCATCCCTACTACATCGGCACCAAGCACATGAATCATTTTATACTCAGCCCTTGTTTCAAATGTAGGCCCTGTTACGGCGAGATAAACACCTTCCTTCACATCAAAGTTGTGAGCCATTGCAATAGCTTTTGCTTTATCAATCAACTGTTTTTTATATGGCTCACTCATATCGGGAAAACGGGGCCCAAATTCTGGAATATTTTTTCCTATCAGCGGATTGGGAGTAAACTGGCTGATATGATCTTTGATGATCATCACATCACCTACTTTATAAGAAGGGTTAACCCCACCGGCTGCATTGGACAATAACAACGTTTCAACACCCAGCAGTTTCATCACCCGAACAGGAAATATAACATCC
>JAJAZO010000266.1 GCA_026785745.1 Chitinophagaceae bacterium
GCTATTGGGTTATCCGGCCTTAGTGGTGTGGTTAAAACAAAAGTCAGTTTGTTCTGACGGATAACATAACTCACTTTATCCTTCATGCCGGTTTCTGGCCCGGCATAGGCCAGCGATTGAAACCCAAAAGCCGTTTTATAAAAATGGGCAGCTTGTTTGGCATTGCCTACATAAAATTCAACGTAGTCGGTGCCTTGCAAGGGAAGAAAATCTGTTTGTGTTGCCATTGCTTTATCGGTAAGTGTTTTTGTGTTCATGATTTTGAATTTAATAACGGGAAAATAAAATTTCAGGCAGTTAGTTAGTCTGTAGAAGGAAAATCCAAATCCGATAGTTATCGGATCAAATGCTATCCATTGCTAAAGTCTCCATCAGCAAGTTGAAATTGCTACGTAGATCTTTGAAGAGTTTATGAGGATAGTCGGGAAGCATGGAGTAAATTTAGTTAAAATCCTGACTTGAAACCTTAATCTTGCCTGCTTATCTTTGCCACCATGTTAAAAATCGGAATCCTCGGCGGCGGACAACTCGGAAGAATGCTGTTACAGGCAGCCGCCAACTACCCTGTTGAAACATTTGTATTAGAAAATGATACTGAATGTCCTGCTGCCCACCTCTGTCATCATTTTACCAAAGGCGATATTAAAGATTTTGATGCCGTTTATAATTTTGGAAAAGGATTGGATGCCCTCACCATTGAAATAGAAAATGTAAATGTGGAGGCTCTGGAAAAGTTAGAAGCAGAAGGGGTAAAAGTTTATCCAAAACCTTCGGTACTTAAAACTATCAAGAATAAAATTCTACAAAAACAATACTACCAGCAGCATCAGTTACCCTCCCCGGCATTTATCATCACTAATAATCTTGACGAGCTAAAACAACAGGAAAGTTTTTTACCTGCAGTACATAAAATCGGCGAAGGCGGTTATGATGGCAAAGGCGTTCAGTTGCTGAGAACAAAAGAAGATATTGCCAAAGGATTTGATGCACCCTCTGTGTTGGAAAAAATGGTTGACATCCACAAAGAAATAGCACAGATGGTGGCTATTAATTCAACAGGAGAAACAGCTTTATACCCACCGGTTGAAATGCTTTTTGACCCCACCTTAAATTTATTAGACTATCAACTTTGTCCGGCTGAACTGGATGAAAAAACAAAATCGAAGGCAGAAGCAATTGCTTTATCTGTAGTTAGGAATTTTAAATCACCCGGAATATTCGCTGTAGAAATGTTTGTAGATAAAAATGGCGATGTGATGGTAAATGAAACAGCACCGAGGGCCCACAACAGCGGTCATCATACCATTGAAGCTAATTACAGTTCACAGTTTGATATGCAATGGCGTATAATGCTTGGCTATCCGTTGGGAAATACTGATGCCATTCTTCCTTCCATTATGGTTAATATAATCGGGGCCGAAGGCTTTAGCGGTGATGTAAAGTATGAGGGGCTTGAAGAAGTGCTGAAAATCGAAAATGCTTTTGTTCATCTTTACGGGAAAAAACAAACCAAGCCCGGCCGCAAAATGGGGCATGTAACGATTATGAGTAAAGAAAAACAAGAATTACTCCATCAATCGAATAAAATAAAGAGAACTTTAGTGGCCAAAGCCTGACCCCTTTTATCCAACATAAAAGCCGCCTATACTTCCTTGAAATTTTGTGCAAGGAAACATACCCTTTTGCCGTCCAATAGCAGGCCATTTTCCATTATCTTTATTGGGTTGATTATTTTACCAATTGCACCACAACACACATGAAAATCATCACATTATTCCTCTTACCCATCATTTTATTGCTAACCGCCTGCAGTGGCAAGAAAAAGAAAGATGCCGCCCAACAAAAAAGCGGTGCCGCCAAACCACCACCCATGAAGGTGGATGGCTATATCGTAAGACCTGAACCTTTCCAGTCAACTATTGAAGTACCCGGTAATATTGTGCCGAATGAAATGGCGGAAATACATCCTGAAGTATCGGGCAGAATAGTGCAATTGAATGTGGCCGAAGGAAAATATGTAGGCAAAGGAACGGTGCTGGCCAAATTGTATGATGGTGACTTGCGGGCACAACTAAATAAAGTGCAGATACAATTAGCACTGGCCCAAAAAACAGAAGAGAGGCAGGCTCAGTTATTAAAAATACAAGGCATAAGCCAGCAGGATTATGATATTAGTTTGCTACAGGTAAATAGTTTGCGGGCAGACATTGGCATTTTACAAACCAGTATTTCAAAAACAGTAGTAAGAGCACCCTTCAGCGGAAAGCTCGGATTGAAAAACATAAGCCCCGGTTCTTATGTTTCTCCGGCATCGGTTATAGCCATCATTAATCAAACAGACCGGTTGAAATTAGACTTCACCGTTCCGGAAAAATATATTGACAAGATAAAGATGGGGCAATTAGTAACCTTCACTTTTGAAGGTTCAAAAAAACAATTAGGCGCAAAAGTAGTTGCTACAGAATCTAACATTTCAGAAAATACCCGCAGCCTTACCGTAAGGGCTGCAGTAATGGGAAGCGATGCAGGACTCTTGCCAGGTTCATTTGCTAAAGTAATGTTGAGTTTTGACCCCGACCCCAATGCACTATTAGTACCCACACAGGCAGTACTGCCACAGGCAAGGGGAAAGAAAGTGATTTTATACAAAAGCGGCACAGCCATATTTGCAGATGTAGTAACCGGTGTCAGGGATTCGGCAAAAGTGCAAATTACTGATGGTTTAAAACCTGGAGACACGGTAGTAGTGACGGGACTGTTAAGTGTAAGACCAGAAGCGAAAATTCAGATAGGGCGAATAGTGAATAAATAAACCCCTATCCCTAAAGGGGAATTTGCAAGAGTCTTTCAAATTTTAAAAGATTCTGTAATAGCAAATGGGAAAACATAAATTATCATAATCTAAATTTCCCCGCCTTCGGCGGATTAGGGGTATGAACATCTCAGAATTAAGTTTACGAAGACCGGTGCTGGCTATTGTGATGAATATCGTCATTGTGGTGTTTGGCATTATCGGTTTTAAATTCCTGGGTGTAAGAGATTATCCGGCTATTGACCCGCCCAATATCAGTGTACGTACCAATTACGCAGGAGCTAATGCAGATATTATTGAAACACAAATTACCGAGCCATTAGAAAAAGCTATTAATGGTATTGCGGGAATTAAAAACATCACCTCCTCCAGCAGCAACGGTAGCAGCAGTATCAATGTAGAGTTTGAACTGGGTGAAAACCTGGAAGCTGCTGCCAATGATGTGCGGGATAAAGATTCGCAGGCACTCCGCTCCTTACCGTCTGACCTTGATGCGCCACCCGTTGTATCAAAAGCCGATGCCAGTTCTGACCCCATTCTCTCGATGACTGTTCAAAGTAATACGAGAAACCAGTTGGAGATGTCGGAATATGCAAACAATGTGCTGGTAGAAAGATTGCAAACAATTCCCGGAGTAAGTGGTATTCAGATTTGGGGAGAAAAAAGATATGCCATGCGTATCTGGATTGACCCCGCTAAATTAGTATCGTATAATATTACGGCCAACGATGTGCAGGCAGCGCTGTTGCGGGAGAATGTAGAATTGCCTTCTGGAAAAATTTCTGGCAACAATACTGAATTATCTGTAAGAACTTTTGGGAAACTCAATACAGAGGAAGAATTCAATAACCTCATTGTAAAAAATGTTGATGGAGCTGATATCCGGTTACAGCAAGTAGGAGAAGCGGTATTGGGGCCTGAGAATGACGAAACAGTTTTAAAGGGAGACGGGATACCCATGATTGCATTAGCCATTATTCCTCAACCTGGCTCCAATTATGTTTCTATCTCTGATGAGTTTTACAAAAGATTAGAAAAGATAAAAAAGGATATTCCTGAAGATGTTAAAATAAAAATTGGATTAGACCAGACAAAATTCATTAAAAAGTCAATTCTTGAAGTACAGGAAACACTGATGATTGCTTTTTTGCTGGTGGTCATTATTATTTATTTATTCTTCCGTGAATGGATTGTTGCTATTCGACCGTTGATTGATATTCCTGTTTCACTAATAGGTGCTTTTTTCATCATGTACCTGATGGGCTATACCATCAATGTTCTTTCCCTGCTGGCCATTGTACTTGCCACCGGCCTGGTGGTGGATGATGGTATTGTAGTAACGGAAAATATCTATAAAAAGATGGAGAAAGGAATGAATAAATGGCAGGCGGCACTGGAAGGTTCTAAAGAAATTTATTTTGCCGTCATTGCTACTTCTATCACCCTGGCAGTTGTATTTCTCCCCATCATTTTTTTACAAGGTTTTGTTGGAAGATTATTCCGTGAGTTTGGTATTGTGGTAGCTGGTGCTGTCCTCATTTCTGCTTTTGTATCACTTACATTAACACCGGTACTCAACGTTAAGCTGAGTAAAAGGGATGTGCATAAACATTCATGGTTCTATAATAAGACCGAACCTTTCTTCCGATGGATGGAAAACAGTTACCAGTCAGCCCTGCGCAGATTTATGGGAGTACGTTGGGTTGCCATAGTGTTAATTGCACTTTGTGGAGCAGCAATATTTTTTATCGGCAGAAACCTTCAATCAGAATTAGCGCCGATGGAAGATAGGAGCCAGTTTCGTTTATCCTTAACAGCACCTGAAGGCACTTCTTTTGATGCAATGGACAAATATGTGGATCGTGTCAATAATTTTATGATGGACTCGGTGCCGGAGAAAGAATTGCTGATTAGTTTTACCTCGCCTGGTTTTTCGGGTTCTGGAAATGCCAATACAGGTTTTGTCCGGGTTACCCTGGTACCGCCCAATGAAAGAGCAAGATCGCAAAAACAAATAGTGGCGATGGTAAATAAGAACATGGGTAAATTTAATGAAGGCCGTGCTACCGCTATTGAAGAACAAACAATTTCAGTGAACCGTCGTGGTGGCCAGCCTGTTTCTTTTGTTGTTCAGAATAATAATTTTGAAAAACTAACCGCCAGTATGTCGAAAATACTTGAGGTAACCAGGCAGAGTAAGGTACTGATGAATGCTGATGTGGATTTGAAATTCAATAAACCAGAATTAAGGGTGGAGATTAACCGGTTAAAAGCAGCTCAGCTTGGCGTTAGCGTAAATGATATTTCACAAACATTGCAATTGGCATATAGTAACCGCCGACTTGGTTATTTTAACAAAGATGGAAAACAATACCAGGTAATGGGGCAAGTGGCCCGTAACGACCGGGATGACCCCAATGATTTAAAAACATTATTCGTCCGCAATAGCAGGAATGAAATGATAAGTCTTGACAACCTTGTTACAACGACAGAATCGAACACCCCTCCTACTATTTATCATTTTAACCGGTATAAGTCATTCACCGTATCGGCCAGCCTGCAACCGGGCAAAACGATTGGTGACGGCATCGCTGAAATGGAAAAAATAACGGATGAAATATTGGATGAAACATTTACTACTTCCCTTTCTGGTTCATCAAGAGATTTCAAAGAAAGCAGCAGTAATACGAGTTTTGCGTTCCTGCTAGCATTGGCATTGATATTCCTGATTTTGGCCGGGCAGTTTAATAGCTTTATTGACCCATTGATAATAATGTTTACAGTACCACTGGCTATAGCCGGTGCTGTGTTGACCTTGTGGTTGTTTGGCCAAACACTGAATATTTTTTCTCAAATCGGAATGATTATGCTGATAGGATTAGTGACAAAAAATGGAATACTTATCGTTGAGTTTGCCAATCAAAACCAGGAGAAAGGAATGAAGAAAGCAGAAGCGGCCATTTTCTCTGCTACGCAACGTTTACGGCCAATATTGATGACGAGCCTGGCCATGTCACTCGGAGCATTACCGTTGGCATTATCATTAGGAGCATCATCCACCAGCCGTATTCCGTTAGGTGTCGTTATTGTTGGCGGCATTATGTTCTCCTTAGTATTAACCTTATTTGTAATTCCGGCCATGTATTCTTTTCTTTCTACAAAAAAGAAGAAAAGCCAGATAGATGAATTTATGCACGGCGACCCGAAAACGGAAAAATCTATTACTGAACAGGTATAAATTTTTGATGAATAGTATGAGAAAAATAATTTTACCCATCTTATTGCTTATCACTATTTCTTCCTCCGCACAACGGATGCTGACACTGGAAGAAGCGATTGCAACTGCTTTAAAAAATAATTTTGATATACAGCTATCAAAAAATGATTCTGCTGTAGCAGCACTTGACTTTTCATTTCGCAATGCGGCCTTCTTACCCAGAGTAAACGGCAATATCAATACCGGATGGAACAACAATGCACAACGGCAAAAATTTGTGGATGGTACAGAGAGAGCACTCAATGACATAAAATCAAACAACTATAATGCAGCAGTACAACTAAGCTGGACTTTATTTGACGGATTAAAAATGTTTGCTACAAGAAATAAGGCGGAAGAGTTTGTCAGGCTTGGTGAATTGGCTATCAAAGACAGAGTGGTAAACACGGTAGCAGCAGTAATCAATAACTATTACGATATAGCCCGTCAAAAGCAACAACTGAAAGCCATAAGAGAACAAATGTCTCTGAGCCAGGAAAGAGTAAAGCTTGCTCAATATAAATTGGACATAGGTGTTGGCACCAAACCAGATGTGTTGCAAAGCAAAGTCGACAATAACGCTCAAAGGGCTTTGCAACTGGAACAGGAACGACTTGTTGCTCAATTGAAAGAACAGCTTAACCAGATTATGAATATATCAGGGAATACCGGTTATGATGTAAGCGATACAATTCCTATCAATCAAAAAATTTCCTTGGGTGATATTCAATCAGGCATAGAGAACAGCAACCCCCTGATGCTGATTGCAAAAAAGAATATAGATATTGCTCACTTCACATTGAAGGAAAGAAAAGCAGAACGATGGCCTGTACTTACCTTCAATTCGGGTTACAGTTATGCAAGAAATAATAATAAAGCTACAGTCAATCCGTTTCAACCACTATTCAGCAGAAATATCGGCCGCAACATTGGCTTTACTGCATCTATTCCCATCCTGAATAACTTTAACAATAAACGCCTTATCAGACAAGCACAGCTTGATATACAATACCAGCAACTCTTTTATGAAAATCAGAAATCAAACCTCAATCTAGCCGTTGTCAATGCTTTTCTTAATTATGAACAACAGAAAAAAGCGTTGGCACTGGAAGAAGAAAATATTCTACTGGCCAAAGAAAATGTAAGTATCGTTTTCCAGGTATATAAACTTAATTCCAACACCCTTATCCAATTGAAAGAAGCCGAAAAGAGCCTGCAGGATGCCCAAACAAGGTTGATTACAGCGAGGTTCAATACTAAACTGGCGGAAACAGAATTACTAAGATTAAAGGGTGATTTGATAAAATAGTTTTCCCCTCCCGACCTCCCCTAAAGGATGAGGCCACCAACACACAGCCCTGGCTTTCCAGCTATACCTGCTATTTTATCAGCCCTCCTGCATAAGATGGGCTTGGCAGTCTTATTGCGTCTTTGCGAGATACCTTTTTTAGCCTTTCTTTGCCTTTCAAACTCTTCAAATGAATCCTTTAGTTGGCATCATCATGGGCAGCGACAGTGACTTAAATGTTATGCAGGCTGCTTCAGACATTCTTAAACAATTTGATATACCGCATGAAGTAACGGTGGTATCTGCACACCGTACTCCACACCGGATGATTGAGTATGCCACTACAGCCAAAGAAAGAGGATTAAAAGTTATTATTGCCGGGGCTGGCGGTGCTGCACATTTGCCGGGTATGGTGGCCGCTGTTACTGTATTACCTGTTATTGGTGTGCCTATCAAGTCTTCCAATTCTATTGATGGCTGGGATTCTGTTTTATCCATTTTGCAAATGCCGAATGGTGTACCTGTTGGTACGGTAGCATTGAATGCTGCTAAAAATGCCGGTATCCTTGCTGCTGAAATTCTCGGCACGGCTGATGAAGCTGTTTCTAAAAAAATAGCAGACTATAAAGAATCGCTTAACAGTGAAGTGATAGAGAAAGTAGAAAAGATGAAGAAAGAAGGATGGGAGAATAAGTTTGATTAATATTTTTTATCTTTAGTAAATGAAAAAATATGAAGTAATAGTAGAAGATGAAAAAGCAGCAGAGCTTGCTGAGTTATTAAAAAAACTTCCTTATGTAAAACACTTTAAAGAAAGGTGATACAATTCACTCATATACTATTGCGTCTGAAGATTCTTTGAAGGAGGATTGGTTAGCAGAAGAAGATGATGAACTGCAAAAACTCTATGGAAAATGAATTATAGCCGTAGAGAAATCGTTTGGGTAAAATTCCCATTTAGTGA
>JAJAZO010000267.1 GCA_026785745.1 Chitinophagaceae bacterium
CAAGGTAAGTTCTGTTACATGAACAGAGGGCTCACCGGTTTTGGTAATAAAACCGTAACCTTTAATGCCGATGATGTCGCCGATGTCAAGTAGTTTTTTCCAGACAATATCATATAATGTCTTGTCTTCGCCGGGGCAGATATCATCCCGGCGGATATAGAGTTGTATTTTTCCATGCCCATCCTGTATCACACAAAAATTTGCCTTACCCATATCCCTTACACTCATAATGCGGCCAGCGAGGCATACATCAGCAAACGGTTCTTTATTTTCAGCGGTAAGATTTTCTTTTATATAAACAGAGTTATTGTTAACCGGAAATAGTGGAGCAGGGTAGGGTTCAATACCCATCATAATCAGCTCCGCTAATTTTTCACGACGCAGAAGCTCCTGTTCAGAAAGATGTGCTGTACTCATTGTTTGTTACTTTTCAGGAAGGTGATTTTTTAATCGGCCAAAGGTACTTGGTTAAGGCTTAGCACACAAAAGCCCTCCGCCAATGCGAAGGGCTTTTATATATTAAGTAGTGCGTTTTTATTTTTCGGATTTACCGTTGTTAAGGAACCATCCCAACTGGATACCGATATATTGATTTTTCAGACTTCCGGGATCACCTTCCACTACAAGGTTTCTGAATCCTTTGTTGTAATTAGCAGAAATAAGAAAGCCGCTATTTGTTCTCCAGCCTGCGGTAAAGTTGGCACCCCAATCTGTACCTCTCAGGTTATCTGTGGGTGTATCGCCAAACTTAATAGTTTTGGTTGTTTTTATACCAGCAGTTTCAGAAACTGTTTTTGATGGAAGATTAAAGGCTATCGAAGGCCCGGCACCGAGAAAGAAACCGCCTTTCTCACCACTCATATAATACAGAAGGTTGGTAGTAAATTCAGCATAGCGTAGGGCTACGAATAAATTTTCAACAAGCCCCGGAGGTGGTTGGGTTTGTCCTTTCTGTACATAAGATAAGGTAGGGCGAAAGGTGAAAGTTTTTCCAATCGGAGTTTCAAGTACCAGTCCTGTTATAAAACCAGCTTTACCGTCTCCATCCACTTTTCCTTTCATATTGGCGATAGAGACACCACCAGTAATGCCAACTTTGGTTTGTGAAAGACCAGCAATCTGAAAGCAGAAAACAGATGCTGTCAACAGGAGAATTATTTTCTTCATAACAGTAGTTTTTAATTACCTACTCGTATCGCTTTTCGGTAAACGGCGCCCTACTCTTTTATTGGGATTTTCGGGAAAGTCCACTTTGTAAGATAACTGTAAAGTTAAACCTCCGCAAACATAAGTAAACCTGAGGATTTTCAAAAGTGAGCCTTTTTTGGCTTGTTTACGGCCTTTTTCAGGAATTAGCGGAAATATAATTTTAAGCCCCTGCTTTTTTGGCCTTAGCAGGGGCTTTATCTATTTTTATTTGGATTGCGGTTGAAAATCAACTGCCTGTTTTGGCCGGGTCATCCGGACTGATTTCCGAATTCTTTGGTTTTTTCTTTTTGCCTGTTATTGCTCTTATGGCTAATATCAGCAGGAAAATAACCAATCCTGCACCGCCAATAGTTACCAATACAGCTGCTCCTTCTGAACCACCACAGGAAATGTTGCAAGCTAGTGCGGCAACAAGGTAAAGTAGTCCCATTGCTGCCGCTACAGATAAAATGATAAGGGCCGCTTTTGCCCCGTCAGACATGTCATTATCTTTTTTAATAGCCATGATCTGGGTTTTTAATAGTTGCTTTTTCTCTTTCCACTTCAGAGATTTTCCTGTTTCATCTTTTAAAGAAGCAGAAAAAGCAGTGATTGGTTTATAATTTTTTACCGTACTGTCTTTTGGAAATGCAGCGGTAGCAGGAATAGCAGCACTAAGCGGTGTTGTGTAGCTAAATAGTTTATCTGGCCGGTTGCTCAAAAAAACAATCATACAAAAAGTAGAAGCTGCCAGTAGCAGATCGCAGGTTTTTTGCCGGGTATAAAATGCAGCGGCAGTGAGTTTTTTTCCTTTTAGGGATTTTGCAGGATAGGCTATTACCGCAGCAAGATAAATAGCAATAACTATAAACAAAGTAGCCGAGAATATCGAAACCCCAACATCAGTTAATAAAGCACCAGTTATGATGCCGAGCAAGGTTAATAATATAAAGGAGAAGATAATGATAAGGCGGGCAGCAACTTTATGGTCTTTTGCCCAAAGGGAAATTATTTTCATACAAGATGGTTTTAAGTTTTGGCTAAAATATTGTTTACAAAGTAATCCTTACTGATAAGGCGGGGTAAGAAATTTGTTTGAATGACAAATTTTGAAAACTGGTAAGCTTTTCTGCCTTTAATAATACCTTCATCCCCTCAGCCTTTCTTTTATTTTTTGAAGAGGCTATAAAGAAGGGAATGCTGCCGAGCATTGCAAGTGTTCCGCTCAGTACAAAGGTAGTTTTAACATTGTCGTTTTTATGCTCATCAAACCAAAATAAATTCTCTTGAGTAACCTCTCCTTGTGGAATGATAAAACCGGCAAGCATTAGGGCACTACCCCCGCCTAACAATATCCAGGCCGCTGTTTTTTGGGCTTTACTTTTTTTAAGATAATCTGTTTTGAATTGTTGTACAGAATTTGTTGGCTGACTGAAAGAACTAATTGAAAAAATTAGTAACAGTACAATAGCGAATAACATTTTTGACATATTGATTTGGTTTATGGGTGAATTAATAAAAGTTCATTTTTATCTGTATTAATGTTTATGATTTTCATCAGCGATCTAATTTTTTAACCGGGATCTGGGAATTTCATTTTGTAAAGTTTTCATCAGTTTATCCCAGAAAGTAAAATAGTAGCCGAAATTTTTGTTGCTCTTTTGGTGATGCAGGTTATGATGGGTAGAAGAAGTCAGGCATTTACCGGGTGTGCTGTCCCTGAATTTCCGGGGCATAAATTCGAAACCCAGGTGCCCGATTACATTCATTACCAGCACCAGGAAAGTGAATGACAGAAAAGCAAAAATATGTACCGGCCAGACAGTTACGAAAAGGAAAACAATCAGGCTTTCAATCAATGCTTCAAAAGGATGGAAAGAGTAAGCGGCCAAAGGGGTAGGATTAGCCGACCGATGGTGTACCGTGTGTATTTTTTTAAAAAACCATCTTGTATGCAGCAACCGGTGTGTCCAGTAAAAATATGTGTCATGAAGGATTATCATAATAACCAGGCTTAGAAAAAAGTAACCCCAGCCATGTTCGCTGATGCTTGTGTAAATGGTAGTGTAGCCGTTAATGTAAAGAAGAAAAACAATGATACCAATGACAGAAAAAATACAAATTGTAGAAAAGGAGAATAATAATTCATATTTCATTTGTTTTTTAGCGGGCATGGCGGGTTGTATCTTGAATTTTTTAAGCTGTTTCAAACCCGGTTTATAACAAAGTACAAAAGCTATCCCCGACAATAATAGATAACGTCCGGTAGTAAATACCAACACTACAAGGGTTGCCAGCCACCAGTTATCCAATACCGGGTTAAGATTTATTTTTTCCATGCAATGGATTTAAAAAATTCATACAGTCGCTGGTTTACTTAGTTTTCTTAACAACCTGAAATGGGATTGCAGGCCTCCGGTAATAGAGTTATAGCGGTATCTTAGTCCAAACTCCCTTGCCGTTACACGAACCAATTTGGTAATGGCAGGATAGTGAACATGACAATAGTTTGGAAAAAGATGATGTGCTACATGATGATTCAATCCGCTGAACATAAAGCTTATTATTTTTGAATCTGGGCTGTAGTCATCGGTACTGCGCAGCTGATGTTCACCCCAACTGCATTTGATAAGGCCATCGGCATCCGGAACTACAAAC
>JAJAZO010000268.1 GCA_026785745.1 Chitinophagaceae bacterium
ATTTGAGCCTTCACTAAAATATAAATACTCGGGAGGTGGAACCACTATTTCGCAATTGATCGTACAGGATGTAACGCAACAACCGTATCATCAGTTCATGCGAAAAACAATTTTCGATCCCCTCGGAATGAAAACAAGTTCTTATGAACAACCTCCTTCCGTAGCGAACAAAAATTTGCTGGCAACCGGGTACCGCAGCGATGGAAAAGCTGTACCTGGTAATTACCATATTTATCCCGAACAGGCAGCTGCCGGACTTTGGTCAAATCCAAGTGAATTAGCCGCTTTTGTCATCGAAATTCAACAATCGTTGCTTGGTAAATCAAATAAGATACTGTCGAAGGAAATGGCTACAAAGTATATTACCCCTTATAATTCGAAGTATGTAACTCCTTATGCTGATGAAGAGGTTGGTTTAGGTGTTTTTAATCGTAAAGTAGGAAACGAAAGATATTTTACACATGATGGATCGGACCGGGGTTTTAAAGCGAAATTTATTGGAAGCATTGAAAATGGATACGGGGCCGTGGTGATGATAAATTCAGATAGCAGGGAGATAATTGAAGAGCTGGTAAATGCCATTGCTTTCACTTACAAGTGGAAAAATTTTCTTGAACCGGATAAAATAGTGATAAAAGTTAATAGCGATATCTTAGATTCATACGCAGGGGAATATTTGTTCGAAAATGAACCCATGTCAATTGTAAAAGAAGGCGATCGGCTATTTGTCCTCGTCAATAAGATCAAAATGCAAATGTGGTTTACATCGGATACAGATTGTTTTGTTGTGGAACAAAGAGCACATACTAAATTCACAAGAGACGCAAAAGGAAAAGTAAATGGATTCTTATATAAAGAAGAAGGTTTTGAAACAACAGCAAAAAAAATTGAATAGCAATTACCTGCAACATTCAATTTGGCAATATGGCGGGGCGACGAATAGATTCTAAGCTTTCTGTTCTATTGGATCTATGTTTAATCGGACGAATAACACCGGGCAATTGACTAAACAATAAACTTTTATTTATAAATTTAGCTTCAGTTAGCCGGGCGGACGTAGTTCTATTGCCCGAACTTCGGTGAGCCGTGAACGTTATCTCCAAAATCTCCGCCAGCACCATCCTTGTACATTGTTGCTCCCTCTTTTCCGGGTTCACAAATTTTATATCCAGCTTTGTTATTTTATAATCCAATACAAAAAAACGTTGGCCGAATTTATATCCAGCCTGTTTTATTGCTGATTCGCTCTGTATATCAAACAACAACCAAACTTTTTTGCCTTTCTGATCGGTAGGTAAACCTGCCTCACCGGCAGGCGAGCCGGGCTGTAAAACAGAATCAGCAAATTCCTGCCGAAGCGAAGCGGCGTTGACAAGCAAATAGAATTTAAAGTTAATGCCTCTTGAAAAGTAGTAGATGCGTTTTATATAAGTGGAGGATTTAAGGAAAAAATGAAGCGGTTTTAAAATTTAGCAAGAAAACATAAAATTGCATTGGCGCACATTGAGTTCTGACCAGTCAACTTCAGCATTTTTAACGCTGTTGGCAATGTTTCTCTTTCACCAACGACACAAACTTTAAAACTATTTACCGATATTAATTAGCATACACCATCGTCTTGCTATCTATTTTTTTTCCATTTATAATCAGAGAGTAAAATAAAACACCATAATTCAAACTTGTCCTATGATACAATACCTGGTTGTTGCCGGGGTTTAAAACCAAGGACAGCGATTTAAGTAACAACCCCTTGTTATCATAAATATTTATTGTGGCCCTTTGATTGTAAATATTTTTATTTGCCACTACGGTTATCCAGGTGTCTTCGTCAAAAGGATTTGGGTAGTTTTGTAATAATTGATACGGCTTCTCTGTGTCAACTGCGTTCTCTTCTTCCTCTTCTGCAACACTGCCACCCCTGGCTGAAGTTCGATTTGATTTTATAGTTTTTTCCGACCCAAAAAAACTGGTCACACTTGAACCGTCCATCGTAGCGGCACCAACATAATAATAACCATTGCTGCTTGGAGGTCGGCTGAAAGTGTCAACTACCCGTGCGGTTGTATAAACTGTATCAAAGTCAATAGTCGTACTTCTAAAACCAATCCTGTAGTTCGGAGAATTAGTTGGAGACTGGAACTGCACCCGTATTTTATTACGGCCTATATTGGCAACAGTATAGGTTGGCGTAGCCGGTGCATTAGCTGCCATGGTTATAGCCGCACCATTTATAATACCATTTCTTTTCATATAATTAAAATCAACATAGAACGAGTCTGTGGTTCCGTCGGAGTTTAAGTCTTTTCCGCCCTCATCATATACCGTATGAACTCTTGTATTCGCTACACCCGAACCGTCGCCGGATTCATTAGCACACATCAGCCGTAGGGCAATAATGCCGCTGTTGTCAAAAGGTATATGATCGCCTCCGCGGCCATACCTGTCAATAGGAGCCATTAGATTTATCTTCATCGGTACAGTAGCGGTCGGTAGCACTTTATCTTTATAAGCAAGCTTTACATATCTTGCCCACGACTTGGCAGGCGAATTAATATCACCGTTTGAAAACACTCTAACGGAGGTGGTGTCTACTGCATTATTGGTAGAGCAACCCGGAGAGTTTACGGGTAAATTACAATAGATTGAGCCCAGTTGATCGCTATTTAAATTTGCTTTTACCGAAATCGAATTCGCAGCAAGATAATTTACAAAAGCCCCGGCGCCATAAAGGCCCTGCTCTTCCCCGATCGTTATTAAAAAAACAATATTCTTCTTAAAGCTGTATTTGCTCATCACCCGTGCCATTTCGATAAACACCGCCACACCAGTTGCGTTGTCTTCCATGCCCATTGCTTTTTGGGCAGATGGCGCACAGGAACTATTGTTCCTGGAATCAATATGAGAAGTTAATACCAATATTGATTTATCTGTCAGGCTGTTTCCGGGAATTATTGCTACGGGCTGCTTATGCGATGTGGCATTACAAATAGTTTGTCTAAAAGTAAAATCAGAAACAACAAGCCGGTTATCTACTACACTGCTGAATTCGTTAAACTTGCTATTTACCCAATTTACAGCGGCTGTAATACCCTGCGTAGTACTGTTCAGCTGGTTGCCCGTGCTTCGGTTATAAAAAGTGCCCAGCTTCAGCCAATATGCTTTTATGCTGTCTGCATTCATTTCTTTTGCAAAATTGGCAACTACGCTGTCGGGTATGGTAATAATGCCCACGGGATTATAATTATCGGGTATATAATTACCCTTTAAAATATTATGCGCTATAGGGTTAACCATAGTAATATTTGTTTGTGCGATGCTATTTTGAATCAGTGCAAAAAACTGAGCTAAAAGCAACATTTTTCTTAACGTACATATTTTCATACAATACTATTTAATTGAAAAGATATATAAAATAATGTAAGAAGTAAAGCAATAACTCAAACGATTTTCAAATACTACCCGATTTACGCCAACACTATTCTGGTATACTGTTTTTACGCCACAGTTGGTATTTTCCTCCACCAACATCATAAATTACTCCCGGTTTTTGTTTCAGAATATCCTCAATTCTTTGCGGTGCGCAAACTGCCAGAGGAGTAAACAAGCCAGCTGTATTATTTTATTATAGCAAAACGGATACCTGGATATTTCTTTCTCATCAAAGTGACGAACCGATAAATTAGTGGAAGGTGAAAGAAAAACACTCTACCAGCAACAATAGCCCGGCGGTTCAAACTTTTCCCTTCAAACAGATGCAGAATCTTATATTTATAATAAAATCAATCTATGGGCTTCTTTAAATCACTGATGTCTGTCATCTCCACGGATGGCAAAACAGGTACACCATTTAAACTGGATAAAAACCACACGGTTTATTACAAAGGCAAAGGTGTTACCAATGAGGATGCTGCCCATGTTGGCGGCTACTATAGGGGGTATGGATTATTTACAGATACCAATCAAAGTGATATTCAGATTTTTTCGGAGAATGCAAATGACCCCATACAGGTTGGTCATATTATTGCCGGCAAGTCTGTATCGCCGGAATCTGAAACTGTCTATAAAGACGCAGCATCGGGCCTGCAGGAATTATTCCCTGGCAGGGTAATTACAGTTTGCTTAATGGATACAAAACTTAACATATTAAAAAAACTTTAATAGAAAATTTTTTTTGATTTATCATTTTTGATTTTTCTCTATCTCCGCCAGCACCATCCTTGTACATTGACTTTCCCTCTTTTCCGGGTTCACAAATTTTATATCCAGCTTGGTTATTTCATAATCCTACACAGAAAACCGCTGGCCTAATTTATATCCCGCCTTTTTTATTGCTGATTCGCTTTGTATATCATACAACAACCAAACTTTTTTATTTGTTTCTAAAAGAGAATCAGCAAACGGCTGTCGCAGCGATGCGGTATAAAAACTAAAGGAAGAGCTTTGCATATCTTTCAAGAAATAAACATCAGCAGGGTTAACCTTTTCTTTAGTTAGAAAAGCTAATTGATTACCACCCTGATAAGTTAATAGTTTCGGATAAAAATTACTGTTTAGCAAAAAAAAACTCAGCGCCATTGTAGCTACAGAAACAGCCACTGCTTTTTGTAACCGGCCGTAAGCAGTACTTTTTATAAAATTAAAAACAACAGCCAGCAGCAGTACAACACCAACTACAGTAACAATGTTTTTTACAGGGAAAGCCCAACCGTTAATGGCAGCCACTACTAACAATAAAAGCCCCACAACAACAAGTTGAATGGTAAAAATGGTTTTAACCCATTTAGGCTGCGATTGATGGTTAATAATAAATGCTGCTGTCATTACTGCCGTTGTTGGAAAAACGATATTGAGATAATGCGGTAACTTAAAACCGGAGAAAGAAACAATCAGCACCATGACGAGAAAGACACCGGTTGTAAGCCACTCCTGTTTTCTTTGTAAAATATTTTTTATACCACCCACCAAGGCGATATAAGCCAAAATACTCCACGGTGCAAAGGCCCACAGGAAAGAATGGAGGAAAAAGAAATAATCATTTTTTGCATCGTTGCCCATACCACCACTAAACCGCTCCACACTTTGATTTAGTAAAATAAAATTTACTCCGTTAATATTGTCTTTGCCCCGCACTATTATTTCCGGATGCAGGTTGTACTGTAAATAATAGCAATACACAACGGGAGCAATGAATACAGCGAACAGTAATAGCAGCAGTAGCCATTTCCAGTTTAGCAATAGTTTCCAGTCTTTACGGTATAATATATAAAACAAAGCCGCCACCGCCGGAACAAATACCGCAATATGTCCTTTGGTGCAAAAGCCCAATGCTAAACCCAATGCGGCACCGGCAATGTTCAATAGTTTTTTATGCTGAATGAACTCCACCAATTGCCAGGTGGCAAAAGCAATAGAAGCCGTCAGAGTTGCATCCATCCGCACATCATTGTTGGCCAGCATATAGGCAAAGGAAGAAGCAACGATTAGCGCCGCTAGTTTTCCCACTTCATTATTGTACAATGACTTGCCAAGACGATAGGTGGAATAAGTCCCAAGTATAGTAAACAAAAAAGAAGGAAGCTTATAAGCAAATGAGGTAACACCAAATATTTTATAACTAAAAGCAGCCAGCCAAAAATGCAAATGAGGCTTGTCTAAATAATTACCGGCATGGTCTATCAACGAAACATAATCACCCGTAAGGTGCATGTGCAGGGCAATGTTGGCATGGTGGGCCGAATCATTATCCATCAACGGCACAAACAAACCGATGATGTACACCAGCCCCAATATGGAGAAGAGAAAAATATAAGTACTTCGTGAAAGAAAGGGACTGTTCAAACGGGATGTTTTCGCAAAGTAACCGTCTTTTTATCTTACAAAGAAGCCAGCAGGTCTTTTACTTTTTCTTGTATCAAATCTCTTACTTTGTTAAACTCATTTTCATTCAAATCCCTCGGGTCGGGAATCTGCCAGTCAATAAATTGTTTCGCAGGCATCAAGGGGCAGGCATCGCCGCAACCCATCGTAACGACAGCATCGAACGGGGCAAACTCTTTTACCTGATCAATAGATTTTGAACGATGTGTTTTTAAATCATAGCCCAGCTCTTTCATCGCCACTATGGCTTTTTGATTTATTCTTCCTGATGGATTTGATCCGGCACTAAATGCTTTTACAGCAGAGCCGCCAATCATTTTGGCAAAAGCCTGGCTCATTTGAGAACGGTTACTGTTCTCTACACAGACAAAAAGAACTTTCTTTGGCATAGTAGTAAAGATAAAGAGTCCGGTAACTACCAGACTCTTTTTGTTTTTTAGCAGCAACCACTTCCCGGCTCACAACAGTTCCGGTCATCTTTCGCCTCTTTTTCTGCATACACTGTAATGCTGGTTATTCTTGTAGTTCCTTTTTTATATTCAGCAATTTCATCAGCACTTAAATATTTGGCCAATATATCGTCGGGAATAACAATGATTTTATCTTTTTGCAGGGTAATTTTTGTAAAACCAGCTTCTTCAATTATGCCGAGGTATTCTTTTTTTTGTATAGCTCCGGATACACAACCGGCATATAACTCTGCCACCTCTTTCCACCTGGCGGGCAATTCTCCTTCCAGCACAATATCAGAAATAGAAAAGTGACCACCCGGTTTCAACACCCGGAACACTTCGCTGAATACTTTATGTTTGTTGGGAACAAGGTTGAGAACACAATTGCTTACCACTACATCTGCTTTGTTGGCAGTAACGGGCAGGTCTTCAATATCGCCCTGGCGAAACTCCACATTGTTCAATCCAAGCTTCTCCGCATTATCTCTTGCCCTTGCAATCATAGCTTCAGTAAAATCAACGCCGATTACTTTTCCGCTTTCGCCAACAAATTTGCGGGCCACAAAAGCATCATTACCGGCACCACTGCCGAGGTCAATCACGGTGTCACCTTCTTTTATTTTTGCAAATTCTGTAGGTAACCCGCAACCAAGCCCCAAATCCGCATCGGGATTATACCCTTCTAATTTTGAATAATCATCGGCCATAATGTTATAGCCCCGATAGCTATCGGGGTCATCTCCGCAACAGGCGGATGTGGCACCACAGCAGGAGGCTGCATTTGTTTCTTTTGATTGCAAAGCAATTTCGCTGTACTTTTCTTTTACTATCTGTTTAATTTTTGAATCGTTGTTCATGGCTATATTTTTGCCCCCAACTCCTAAAGGGGAGCCGGGGAGGTTAAAAATTTTACTACTTACTATTGTTCCATTTTAGCAACAGGCTTTTTCGTTTTTCACTTTCAGGTTGGTAAATAGAAAATTAAATTCGTTGTTGAATGTTGAAAATGCTTTCCAATTGATGCAGTAGCAACTGCGGGGCCCATCAATGGTACCGGTAACAAGACCTGCATTTTTAAGTTCTTTCAGGTGTTGCGATACGGTGGATTGTGCCAATGGCAAAAGATCCACTATTTCACCACAGATGCACTCATTTCGCTGTGCCAGTAATTTTAATATGGCAATACGGGCAGGGTGTGCCATTGCTTTTGCAAAATTGGCGAGTTCTTGTTCTTTTTGGGTAAACGCTGACTTTTTATGAATTGCCATTTTTAAATCTTATATCGCAAATATACGATTAAAGGAATTAGACCGCCAACATTTTACCTAAAAATTTTAATTAATAGTTTTTCAATAGCCGGGCTTACCTTAGCCGTCAACAGCCTTATGTATTAAAAATGATTGAGTTGCCATAAGCATGGACAAACTATTTTCTTTAAAAAAATTACTCTGGATTGACGGCATTGCAGCCCTGCTGGCCGGAACAATAGTAATAATTTTCTGCCATTGGCTGTCTGTATTTTTTAACCTGCCGCAGAATTTATTGCGAACCCTTGCTATTATCAGCCTGGTGTATTCTCTATATTCCACCAACCTGGCAAGGCGGCAAATACATTCCAGAAAATTGGTTTACATCTTGGTTATTGCCAACGCAATGTATGCTCTGTTGGCTTTATGTATCGTTGTGTATTATTTTAGTACCGCTACTGTATATGGAACGGCCTATTTTTTAGCAGAAGCAATATTGATTGGCGCATTAGCTTATTTGGAATGGAGAAAAATTAAATAAGGATATTTGAAGCACAAATAACTAACAACAAATCAACCATTTAAATCATTATCTCACCGACACAAGGGTATTGGGTATACAATGCCAGAAACCTATGGTGAAACATTGCAGCATATCGAACTACACAAAATCCCGATGAGTGATGCATTCCGGGAAATTTATTACAATATAGATTTTGCCAACGGCGACTACAGCCTGGTTGAAATACTACTGGGCATAGTTTGGGCACTGAAAAAATCAGGGAGCAGCTTTCTTTTTAACCAGCGAAATAATAACCCCGCTGCAGATGATACACAATATGCCTAGTGTTGACATCCAATCGGGAAATGCATCGCCTAATGCCATGCCTATGAAAACGGAGAAAATAATATTTACATAGCCTATAGAAGAAACAATACCAGCTTTATCAGCCCCATAAGCTTTGGTCACAAAGTATTGACCGAATAATGC
>JAJAZO010000269.1 GCA_026785745.1 Chitinophagaceae bacterium
AGATAATGCAACTGTTTCGGTTAAAAGCCAATCGCTGCTGGAGTCTAAAAAGATGGCAGGAATAAAAAACTCACTGACGAAGTTGGATTTTGAAAAAGGTATCATCCATGCCGGCAATATGGATATAGAGCTGCATAATATCCTGTACTATAGACAAAGCGGACAATTTGGTGCCGGCAGCATCAACATCAGAAACAAACAAAAAAATATGCTGCTGGCCCTGCAGAATGTAACGGTAAAAAAAATGCTGGTGGATGAAGTATCAGGCAATGTATATGCCGAAGGAGTAAGGTGGCAGAGAGGTGATGTAAAAGTAAATGCACCGGGCGGTAACAAAAACAGCGATGGTGCTTCTATTGAATTAAAGGATGTGCAGGGTTCCAACACATCTGTTACCGGGGTATTTGGCGGCAAATCAATATCTACAAAACTCAATAATATTAGTTTCCGGCAATTGGAAAAAAAGGAGGGGGCTAAATTATTACTGGACGGTTTGGATATTATCGGGCAGGTACTGAAAGTAAAAGATAATAACTTAAATCTCTCTGTCGTAAATTATGATATTACCGATAACAAAAGCTCTTCCTTCCGGCAAATTGTGTACAAAGCAAATAACGGAAAAATGGATGCGGATATTTCCATTCCTTCTTTAACAGTGACACCACATATACAATCATTACTCAATGGCGATATTGCACTGGATGCAATAAGTATGGCAAAACCAGTCATTAATCTTCATCTTGCTGCAAAAAACACCAGCACTGAAAAAAAGAAAACAGGTTTACCCAAAATAGATATCAGTGAAGTAAGATTGACCCAGCCAAAAATAAGTTTCACTCAAATAACTGACAGCGGTAAGCTGATACTTGACTGGCACGGTGAGCAAAACAATTTAAATTTTTTAACGGCTACCGGTCTGCATACAAATGCAGGCAATACATCAATCAGTAGCCTTAATTTCTATCTTACTGATTTTATTTTTAATAATCCAAAAGGGAAGACATTCAATACAGGTAATGGGAAAGTGTCTGCACAAATAAAGAACATTAAGTTAGAGCAGGCAGAACTTCAGCCTCTGGAATGGAGTGCCAATGTTTCAAATTTTGATGCCCGGGATTTCAGGCTTGACAGCATTGGAAAATCAAAAGGTAACCTGGTGGTAAGCGGTGGTTCCTTTTCGAATTTAAACATAAGTTCATCTTCCATTATTGACCTTCAAAAACTGGCTGCTGCCAATCCATCTTTCCGCTTGCAACAACTGACGGGCCATTATTCAGATGCTGATAAAAATCTGGTTTGGTCTAATGCGGGATTCAACCGGAATAGCAATACTTTCTCGATGGATTCTTTTTCAATGACTCCTGCCCTTTCCAAAGATTCTTTTATTGCGAAGCAGTTATTTCAAAAAGATTATTTAAGCTTCAAATCAGGGGCTATTAGCATTGGACCGGTTGATATTATGACCTATATCAAAGATAAAACGCTGAACATTGGTACAGCTTCAATGGATAAATTCTTTTTTACTGATTATAAAGACAAACGGCTTCCTTTTAATGCAGGCATCATCAAACCGCTACCGGTGAATTTGTTAAAAAAAATACCGCAACTGTTATCTGTTGATACGGTGCTGCTCAGCAATGCAAATGTTGAATACACAGAATTCAACGAAAAAACAAAAGAAGCAGGCACTATACCGGTAAAAAGAATGACAGTAAGATTGCTGAATGTTAAAAATTATAATATCAAACCGAATGACAGTCTCAGCATACAGGCAAACGGCTACCTGATGGATACTGCCTGGATACGGTTAAGGGTAAAAGAATCTTACACCGATTCGCTTGGTGGCTTTCTGATGACACTGCGGATGAAACCAGCCGATTTGACAATATTAAACCCGGCATTAATACCATTGGCATCTGTAAAAATTGAATCTGGCTTTTTAGATACACTAAACATGAGAGCTGTAGGCAGAGAATATCTTTCATTGGGAGAAATGCAAATGTATTATCATGATTTAAAAATAAGGTTTTTAAAAAATGGGATGGAAGCTAAAAAAACATTTCTTACCCGGATTATAACTTTTCTTGCCAACAGCTTTGTAGTTAAAAAAAATAATAAATCCCGTACAGGAAATGTGTTTTATATCCGTGACAGGGACAAGTCGGCCATTAATTACCTGATAAAAATAGCTATGAGTGGAATGGCAAGCAGTGTTGGTGCAAAAAATAATAAAAAAATGATACGCCGCTACAAAAGGGAACTGGATAAACGCAACTTGCCCCCTATTGATTTCGACTAAATCCTGATAATTTTTATTACCTGCAATCAAAAAAACACCCCTTCACCCAAGGCAGGGATACAGATGCAGCATTATTTCAGTACCTTAAACTTTCATTAACCCTTATAAGGCATTATGATTTTCACTATTTTCAGACGGATAGTTTTTACCTGCTTTATTACAGCCGGTATTCTCACTGCTAATGCACAGACACAAGAAGATTTTAATACCAAACTATCCGATGTGTACACTAATGCAGCCGATAAGAAGAAGGCATTGGTTATTGCCAAAGAACTCTACAATATGGTAGAAAAGAAAAAAGACCTGCAGAGTTATACCAACTATTATTTACTAAAAAATATTTTTGAAACCCAGGCACCAGACGCAATATTGGCAAAAACCTGTGCAGAAAAAGCTGATAAGGCAATGAATGCAATGGTAGGTCTCCCTGCCAAAACCGGCGACACTACCAACAATCCTTTTAATCAGTGGTATTATGTTATCTATCCCGGCCTGTTCGACAATAAAGATCCGCAGATTGCCACTAAGGCTTTGGATTTTATCAATAAGAATCCTTCTTTTAAAACGGCTGACAGTTATAATTACATCGCCTATGCATTTGAACGAAAAGGGGATTTTCAACAGGCTAAAAAAAATTATGAAATTTCCATGTCAATGGAACCTGCAGAAAAAAATGCTTACCGTTCTTACATGTTCTATGC
>JAJAZO010000270.1 GCA_026785745.1 Chitinophagaceae bacterium
CAGCTGCTCTTATTAAATCAGGCTCATCTGTTACAGTACCCCGGACACCGATTCTTTCCAATGCAAAAAGCACTGATTGAATGTTGCCGCCATTATATTTAATAATAACAATGTTCATTTTTGAATTACGGCCAGGCCGATTACAATATTCCTTTCGTACTTGGTAGTTGCTCATTGTCAACATCCCTTTTAACCGCTGCTTTTATTGCTTTTGCTAATGCTTTGAAAATGGATTCTATTTTGTGATGCTCGTTATCACCTTCGGCTTTTATATTCAGGTTGCATTTCGCTGCATCTGAAAATGATTTGAAAAAATGATAAAACATTTCTGTCGGCACATCGCCTATTTTTTCTCTTTTAAAATCTGCTTCCCATACCAACCAGGCTCTGCCGCCAAAGTCAATAGCTACCTGAGCCAGGCAATCATCCATTGGCAAAGTGAATCCATAGCGTTCAATACCTTTTTTGTTGCCTAATGCAATTGTAAAAGCTTCGCCTAATGCAATGGCAGTATCTTCTATAGTATGATGTTCGTCAATATGAAGGTCGCCGTTTACCTTAACTGTTAAATCAATGCCGCTATGCCGGCTAAGCTGATCAAGCATGTGATTGAAAAAATTTACACCCGTATCTATTGCCGTATCCCCTTTCCCATCAAGGTTCATCAGTATCTGAATCTTTGTTTCGTTGGTGTTTCGTTCATGTTGAATAATTCGTTGTCCAAGCCGCAGATATTCGTAAACGGACTTCCAATTAGTTGTTTCTAATACAATGGTTGATTGTAAACTGGTTACTTCATCGTTTAATTCGGCGGCACCAAGATTCGTATCGTTATTCAGCCAGATAGCTTTGCAGTCAAGATTTTTTGCTAATTGTACATCTGTAATCCTGTCACCGATTACAAAAGAGCCAGTTATATCAAAGGCAGGATTATTGAGGTATTGAGTCAGCATTCCGGTTCCAGGTTTTCTGGTAAGTGCATTATCTTTTGGAAATGTTTTATCAATATGAACGGCACTAAAACTTATTCCTTCATTCACTAAACTTTTCATTACAAAATTATGTACAGGCCAAAAGGTATCTTCAGGAAAAGAAGCTGTTCCCATACCATCCTGGTTGGTCACCATTACCAGTTCGAAATCTAATTCAGCGGCTATTCTTTTCATCCATGTAAACATATCCGGATAGAACTCTAATTTTTCAAAAGAATCTAACTGGTAAGTGGGCGGTGCTTCTTTAATTAAAGTGCCATCCCTGTCAATGAATAGGATTTTTCTCATGAGTTATAAACTTTTAATGCTTCCAATAATTGTTTATTCTCATCCGGGGTGCCAATAGTTATGCGGAGACAATCATCGCATAGAATTATTTTTGAACGGTCCCGGACAATGATGCCTTTGTCAGATAAAAATTCATAGATATTCCTTGCTTCAGTCATTTTTGCCAGAATAAAATTTGCATCAGAAGGATAAACGGTTTGTGTAAATGATAACTTGAGTAACTCATCTTTCAGCCATTCTTTTTGCTCAACCGTTGTCTTTGTCCAGTTATTTACGCTGGAGATATTTCCCAATGCTTCTATGGCAAGTTGCTGAGTAGCTGTATTGATATTATACGGATATTTTACTTTGTTCAGATAATTGATAATGGGTTCTCCTGCAAAAGCCATACCCAGCCTCAGGCCTGCTAACCCCCATGCTTTACTCAGTGTTTGAAGAATGACCAGATTTGGGTATTCTGTCAGTTCCGGGATAAATGTTTTCTGTTTGGAGTAATTGATATACGCCTCATCAATTACGACCAGCCCGTCAAAATTATTGAGCAACACTTCAATATCATTTCTATTGATGCTGTTGCCGGTTGGATTATTAGGAGAGCATACAAAAATCATTTTGGTGTTTGCAACAATGGCAGCTTCAATGGCTTCCAGGTTTAATTGAAAGCTTTTTGTTAACGAAACTTTCTTCACTTTTATATCATTCATTTCTGCACACACTTCATACATGCCGTAAGTGGGAGGGAAGATCAGGATATTATCTTTTCCCGGCTCACAAAAAATGCGGAATAATAAATCAATCGCTTCGTCACTACCGTTACCCAGAAAAATATTATGAGCTGGCACTCCTTTAATGCTGCTGATTTTTTCTTTTAGTTTCAGTTGCAGTGGATCAGGATAGCGGTTATAGTTTTCTGGCAAAGGAGATCCGAAAGAGTTTTCATTTGCATCAAGAAAGACGTTAGCCGTTCCTGTAAATTCATGCCTTGCTGATGAGTAAGCGGTCATCTTTTTAATATTCTCCCGGACAAGATTATCTAAGTTGAATACCATACTTAATTTTTTAAACGTATTGCAACAGCATTTTTATGTGCATCTAAACCTTCGGCTGCTGCCATTGTCATTACCGTATAGCCAATGTTTTCTAATCCTTCTTTTGTTAATTCCTGATAAGTAATTTTTTTTACAAAGCTGTCTGATGAAACCCCGCTGTACATGGCAGCATAACCGTTTGTTGGTAATGTATGATTAGTGCCGCTGGCATAATCTCCCACACTTTCCGGCGAATAATTACCAATAAACACAGAGCCTGCCGAAATGATTTCATTTGAAATAATAGCAGCATCTGCACAGGAAAGTATCAGGTGCTCCGGTGCATACAGGTTGGAAAGTGCTATTGCTTCGGCAATAGTTTCAACAATAATCAATTTGCTGTTTTTCAAAGCCTGTTTTGCAATTTCTTTTCTTGGAAGCTCTGCTAATTGTAGTTTCATTGCTGTTGAAACTTTTTCTGCAACAGATTCGTAGGTAGTAATTAATATTACCTGTGAATCCGGTCCATGTTCTGCCTGCGATAAAAGATCGGCTGCTACAAACTCAGGAATCGAAGTTTCATCGGCAATCACCAATACTTCTGAAGGCCCGGCAGGCATATCAATAGCCACACCCTGTTGCTGTATCATTTGTTTTGCCAGTGTTACATATTGATTACCCGGCCCGAATATCTTGAACACTTTTGGAATACTTTCTGTTCCGTAAGCCATAGCAGCAATTGCCTGCACACCACCGGCTTTATAAATTTTTGTTATACCGCAGAGTTGTGCTGCATATAAAATCGCCGGGTTGATGCTACCATCTTTTGCTGGCGGCGTACATAGAACAATTTCTTTGCAGCCTGCTAATTGGGCCGGAACACCCAGCATCAACACCGTGGAAAAAAGCGGAGCTGAACCACCCGGAATATACAAGCCAACCTTTTCAATGGCTGCTGATTGTCGCCAGCAAATAATGCCAGGCATTGTTTCAATTTTATTTACATCTTCTTTTTGTGCAGTATGAAATGTTTCAATATTTTTTTTTGCCTGTTGTATGGCCTGTTTTAATTCATCATTTAATAATGCTTCTGCGGCGGCGATTTCTTTTTCACTTGCTATAAGATTCTTCAATTTAATACCATCAAATTCTTGGGTGTATTTTATAACAGCTTTATCACCTTTTTCTTTTACTTTCCCTAATATCTTCCGTACCGTTTTATCCAAGGCAGCATTGTCAGCAACAGGACGCTGAATAATATCTGTCCAAACTTTTTTATCCGGATATCTGTAGAGTCTCATTATAATATCATTTTTTCAATAGGTATAATTAATATTCCCTGTGCACCATGGGCTTTCAGTTTTTCAATCACATTCCAGAAATCACTTTCATTGATTACTGA
>JAJAZO010000271.1 GCA_026785745.1 Chitinophagaceae bacterium
GCAGACGCATTAAAATTTAAGGCAAAGAACAGCACACGGATGACACGGATCTGCCTGTCGGCAGACAAGTTGAGCGGATCCCATATCTATCGGATTGCACTGTTTTATTACTTTATTCAGACTTGTAAAGTACATATCCGCAGCACAGAAGGATAATCACAGATTTATCCGCCGCAGGCGGATAAAAAATCCGTTATTATCCTCCCTTACCGTGTCCTCCGTGTTCCCTTTTTTCACTTAGACAGATTTTAATGCGTCTGCTCTGATTGGATGTATTGATTTTTCATTTAGTAATACCTTATTTAAATACATTTGCCGACTAACATGAGTTTACCAAAACAACCTTACAGCCAGACAAAGGCATTGTGGGCTATTACAAGGGCCAGTTTCAAAGCTATTTTTGCCAACCCCAGTGCTATTATATTCAGTATCTTATTTCCTATCATTTTTACGTTGATTTTCGGAGCTTTTGGAAGTAATAATGGTGTCAGTTACCGTATTGCCTTAACTCCCGGCAGCGATACTACACAAGGTTTTTATACGGGGTTGAAAAAAATACCCGGAGTAAAAATTATTACCTACAGCGATACTGTTTTACGCAATAAAGACCTTAATAAAGGAAGGTTAACAGCAATACTCGACATAAGTAGTAAAATGGATTCTGCTGACAAGCTACATTATACAATCGGGATAAAGTCCACTACAGCCAGTTCCAATACGGTGTACTCATTCAGGGCAGCCCTTGATCTTGTAAAGCTACAGTTGGAAAAAATGCTGAATGAAGATGCTGAAAGTTTTGTGACAATAAATGACCCGGTGGTGGAGAAAGTAAGAAAATTCAGGCCCATAGATTTTATTCTTCCCGGTCAGTTAGGGTTCTCCATTTTGTTCTCCACTTTGTTTGGCGTGGCCTTTACTTTTTTTGGTTTGCGGGAGCAATTAGTGTTGAAACGTTTTTATGCGTCACCAGTCAGCAAGATGAATATTTTACTGGGTATAGGGATGAGCCGTTTATTTTTCCAACTGCTTAGTGTAGTGGTGTTAATCTTATTCGGGCATTTTGCTTTGAATTTCACTCTGTATCACGGCATATTTACTTTCCTGGAGATTATCGCCATGACTATTATCATGCTGTTTCTGCTGATGGGGGTGGGGCTAATCTTCAGCAGCATTGCAAAAAGCGATACATCAATACCATTGCTGATTAATCTATTTGGTTTTCCGCAGATGATGCTGTCCGGCACTTTCTTCACCATAGAAGTTTTTCCCAAATGGCTGCAGGAAATATGCAGGGTGTTACCACTTACACAGTACAACGATGCTATCCGGAAAATATCATTTGAAGGCTTGAGCATTTTCGATTGCTGGAAAGAGATAGGCATTCTTGGCATCTGGATGGCCATTACTTATATTATCGCAGCAAGAGTTATTAAATGGGAGTAATCAAACTTGGTTTCATCAGCTTTATTGTTTTTGCCCTGCTTATTACAGGCTTCTCCTTATTTATTCCTTCTCATATCCGCATTTCAAAAGCCGTTGACATTAATGTAAGTAAAGATTTAGTTATGCAGCAAATCAATGATGCGACAAACTGGAAAAATTGGTTTCCCGGTGGTGATACTGCTACCTCTTATATGGAAGAAAGTAAAATAACAGGCATAAGTATCGGCGGCAAGCAGGCTCTGGTAATAACGGAAGCTACCGATAGCTCCGTTTTGGCAAAAAATGTTGGCCCCGGTTCTAAAAGAGTAACTTCCGGCTGGAATATCTATGAAGGAAGAACACCCAACACGGTAACGGTACAATGGTATATGGATTTTCATCTTCGATGGTATCCCTGGGAAAAATTTTCCAGCCTGCTACTCGAAAAAAGATATGGGCCAATGATGGAGCAGGGCCTTGATAAGTTGAAAAATTTATTGGACAAATAAAGAGGAAGAGCAATTTTTTTATGCGGCTTTTTGCGGCTTAACTGTCGGGTTATTGCAATTATTTGCCACTTTGTGCAACATTTTTTATTCCAAATTGTCTATGTTGCATATCTTGTTTTGTCTTTTATCCAAAGATTATAATAAGACCAACCTTCAATTTAAGAACTTAAAACTGCTAACAATGAATCAACTGAAACGATTATTGCTTCGGAAGTGCAAGAGCATTTCCTTTCTTATTTTATTGCAGCTATTTTTCATAGCTGCCTCAGCCCAAATTAAAGTCAGTGGTAAGGTAACCGGACCGGATGGAAAAGGTGTTCCTTCTGCGTCTGTTAGTATTCGCAATACCACATTTGGTGCTGCAACCGATGCTGACGGTATGTACAGTATTACGGCTGATTTAAAACCAGCCACCTATACAATTGATTATACCGGTGTAGGTTTTAAAAGCAAAGAACAATCATTGATTGTTAACAATAGTGTTGCTTACACATCAGATATCCAGTTATCTGAAGATGCATTGAAAATGGATGAAGTGGTGGTTATTGGTTCTTCTTTAAAGCAATCGAGGAAGGAATTAGGTAATACTGTTAACTCTGTAAGTGCAAAACAACTTATTAATACTGGTTCAGGTAACCTTTCAGCAGCATTGCAGGGTAAAGTGCCGGGAGCACAAATTACCCAAACTTCTGGTGATCCATCAGGGGGCATTTCAATCCGAATGAGGGGTACCAGTACTATTAAAGGTTCTTCAGAACCATTATATGTTATTGATGGTGTAATAGTAAGTAATGCAACTACCAATGTTACTAACCTTAATGTGGGGGCAGGTGCAAGTGCCGAATTAGGCACCAACAGAATGGCAGATATTAATCCGAATGACATCGAAAAAATTGATATTATTCCAGGCGCATCAGCATCTGCTATTTATGGCTCAAGAGCCAGTAATGGTGTTGTATTGATTACAACCAAAACAGGTAAGGCAGGTCAGTTAAAAATTGATTTTGGTACAAGCCTTATTTCAAACTCTTTACGTAAGAAGGTTTATATAAGTACGTATGGAAAACAATTTGGATACGCAGCTCTCCGGTTAGGCAACATCAGCAATGCCGGTGGTCCACCTACTTACACAGGAGCAACTACTACTTATACAAGACCTGATGGACAAGTGAGGATATTGGCAACTGATCTTGTAGATGTTACCCGGTATGACTACCAGGATAATATTTTTCAAAAAGGTATGGGAACGGATAATTATATCTCATTAAGCGGCGGCTCAGAAAAAACAAAATATTATTTCTCCGGTGGATATTATAAAAATGAAGGTATCATCAAGAACACCGATTTCAGAAGGTTTAATTTTAAAACGAGAGTTGAGCAAACAATCAATAAGTACCTGACCATTATTGGTGGTATCGCTTACACTAATAGTTTCTCCAATGAAAAACCAAATGGTAACGTTTTTTGGAGTCCCATCAATTCTATAAACATTACCAACAACTTGTATGATATTACACAAAGGGATGCTGCAGGAAATCTTAAAAATGTAGAACCTACAAGGGTTAACCCGCTGAGTGTAGTTGAAGACATGTCTTTAACACAATCAGTTAACAGGACAATAAGCGATATACAGGTGAAAATAAAACCATTCAAGGGGTTAAGTATTGATTACATCCTCGGTATTGACAACTTCAGCCAGGAAGGAAGAAACCTGATTGAACGGTATCCTTATATAGCAGCACAGGAAGGACTTGGATATGTGGCCAGTGCCCTGGTAAATACTTTTTTGATTAATAATGACGTAAACATTTCATATCAGGCAAAATTTAAAACGATTTCTTCGTTGACTACCGCTGGTTTTAATCACCAGTATCAGAAAATTACAGGATTATTTAATGAAGGAAGAGATTTGCTGAATGGTATTACAACAATTAATGGAGCTGCGGTAAAACTTGACCCAAGATACGTACTTGATCAGCGTCAGATTTTCGGGGGCTTTCTCCAACAAACATTCGGGTATAAAAATATATTCTTTTTGACGGCTGCTGGCCGCATTGATGGAAGCACTTCTTTTCCACAAGACACACGGACATATTTTTATCCGAAAGTGAGTGCTTCATGGTCAATTAGTGATATGGATTTTTGGAAAGATTTGACTAATTCATGGTTCAATTCTGCCAGGGTAAGAGCTTCATGGGGTGTAGCCGGTAATCTTAGTGGAATTGGTTCATACGACCGGTTTTCTAATTATCTATCCAGCAACATTAACGGAATTGCTACTTATAATGCTAATACTGCCTTGGGTAATGGACTGGTGGTACCGGAAAGATCAAGCGAATTTGAATTTGGTACCGACCTTTCTTTTTTCAATAATAAACTAGGCCTCGTCTTTACTGTATACAATAAAAAAATTGTTGATAATTCATTGCTGGTTGACAGAGTTCTTGCTCCATCATCAGGTGGAAGTACCAGAACTGAAAACGTTGGAAACCTTACCAACAAAGGTTGGGAATTGGGTGTTACCGCTACTCCTGTTTCTGGCAAAAACTTCAACTGGACCTTGTTTGGTTCTGTAAATAGAAATAAAAACCTGGTTACGGCATCCAGTCAGGTATCTCCAGTTGCATTGGCAAATGCCGGAGGTTCTCCTTCTGTTATTTTAGCTGGTTATCCGGTAGGTGTTTTTTATGGAAATTATTTTGAAAGGGATGCTCAGGGGAATTTAGCCTTAGATGCCGGTGGCCGTCCTATTGCTTCAGTTAATAATCCGACTGCGAAAGTATTATTAAGAAAAGCATTGGGTGATCCGAACCCTGATTGGGTGATAAGCCTGAACAACAGTTTTGAATATAAAAAACTCAGCTTTAGTTTCCTGTTTGATGGTGCTTTGGGGCAGGAGGTTTTTAATGCAGACAGAAGAACAAGACAAGGTGTTGGAATTGGAGATTATTCAGAAAAAGAGATAAAAGGCCTTTTACCAAGAGGTTATATTTTCAGTATTTATAATACAGAGGAATGGAGGATAGAAAGTGGCTCTTATATCAAACTAAGAGAGATTGCTTTATCTTATCAACTCCCATCTTTTGCCAAGTTCATAAAATCATCTTCTATTTCTTTAATTGGTAGAAATCTGGTAAGTTTTGATGATTATGACGGATATGATCCTGAGACCAATGCTGGTGGTAATAGCTCAGTATTAAGAGGAATCGATTTTGGTAATGTACCAATTCCGAAAACATTCCAGTTGTCATTCAGAGCCAGTTTTTAATCTTTAAAAATCAGAAAAATGAAAATGCAACAAATAAAACAAATCACTTTACTTTTCTTGCTGGGAAGCAGCATCATGTTTACTTCCTGCAAAAAAGAATATATCAATCCAAGCGCCGCATCAGTACCTAGTGTTACTACCAGTGTGGATGGATTAATGAACCTTTGTGCAGGCTTGCAAAGAAGGTTTACTATCGGAAGGCAGAGTCCTTTATATACAGCACCTATCGGGGGTGCATACAGTGTATTCGCATTATATACGTTGAATATTGGTAATACGGCAGAGAAAGAATTGGAAACCGGTAAAGGAGCAGTAACGCAGGGTAATGCTGTTGTATCACAAATGTGGGCACAGTGTTTACTAACCAGGACCGAAGCAGAAACTGTACTTGATAATTTAAGTGTGGCTGCCGATCCTACAGACCGTGTTGGCTTGAAAGCTTATGCAAGTATTTTTTATGCAATGAGTATGGGAACATTAGTTCAGTTTTTTGAAAAAATGCCATTGACAAAGGGTAACAATGCTGTGTTCAGTACTAGAGCAGAAGCATTGCAAAAAGTAATTACACTTTTGGAAAGTGCCGATGCTGATTTGGCAACGACTAACCCGAGTACAAAATTTTTAAGCAAAGTCCCCGCAGGAATTGATATAAAAAATACAGTGAAGGCCCTGCTTGCCCGTTATTATAATATGCAAAGCATGATTACGGGAACATATAATGCCACTTCTGGTAATAAAGCAATGACATATGCAGCAGCAGCAAGCCTGACAATAAAATCTGAATTCAGGTTCACTGCTACTACTCCAAATCCATTAGGAGAATGGAATTTTACAGTGAATGTATTTGGTGCTATTGATTCCACCTTAGGATTAAAGAATGGGCTTGCTCCGGTTCCAGCCGCTACAGATCCACGTATTGGCTTTTATATCAGCAGAACAGGTCCTACTACATTTCCGCTAAAGGCTTTTGCTTTAAATACAACGGCATCTTATCCTGTTTATTTGCCCGGTGAAATGAGTTTAATAGTGGCAGAGAACCTTGCCCGCCAGAATTTATTTGCGCAAAGCAAAACAGCATTGGATCTTGTACGCACAAAGACAACTGATATTTATGGAATAGGTGCAGCGCAGCCTCCATACAGTGGCCCTTTGTCAGCTACTGATTTATTACAGGATATTTATAAACAAAGAAGGATTGAATTATTTTTAAGCGGACAAGAATTGGAGGACAGCCGGAGGTTTGGTCGTCCTGCACCGAATTCGGTCAACGAAGAAAGAAACAGGACATTCTATCCTTATCCATTAATTGAAAGGGATAATAATACGAATACTCCCGCAGACCCGGCTATTTAATAATGGTATAATAATTTTAAGAAAAGGCTGCTTATAAAACAAAGCGGCCTTTTCATTTTCAGCTTGGTCAACGAAAAAAAAATAATAGACTCCTGGACTACCAATGCTGCCAACTGGATTGAGATCATTGACAACAATGGCATTGAGTCGAGAAGGCTGATTACCAACAAAGCTATAGTGGATGCTGTTTGCAGCAATAAACCAGCAACTGCATTGGATGTAGGCTGTGGAGAAGGCTGGCTGACAAAAGAGTTGTATGATAAAGGAATTGAAATGACCGGTGTTGATGTTATTCCTGAATTGATAGAGAGAGCCAGAGAAAAAGCGAAGGGTGATTTTTTAGTAGCATCGTATGAAGATATTGTGTCGGGGAAAATCGTATTCTCAAAACTTTTTGATACTATCGTTATCAACTTTGCCCTGATAGCAAAAGAATCGACTGAAAATTTACTGGCAGCATTACCCCGCTACCTGTCTCCGGGTGGAAAATTATTAATACAAACATTGCACCCTTTCAGCCGTAAGGCTATTGATGATTATAAAAGCGGTTGGAAAGAAGGAAGCTGGGATGGATTAGGTGAACAGTTTACCCTGCCTTACCAATGGTATTTTTGCACACTGGAAGACTGGCTGCTGTTATTAGATCGGTCTGGATTTCATTCCATAAAAGTTACTGAAGTGTTACATCCTCAATCTGCTAAACCGTTGTCTGTTATTTTTGAGTGTACTCCACATTAAACCCTTTTCTGCCTGTACTATTCCGGTCAGTTATCTTTATTTTTGAGGCGAAAGACTTGTTTATGAGTTTACAGAAAAGGATATTGCCGGTTATTTGCTTTCTACTTATTTCTTCACTGGTACAGGCACAGGAAGACAGTGTGTTGTTTCAGCGGGATAGTGTGATTGAACTTTATACAGACCCAACTACTAATTTTTTTAAAACCGGCGAAAAAGCATCGATACCCGTTAAAATTTTTGTGATTACAAAAACCGGAAAAACCCTTGCCCTCACTAATTTATTAAAAGGGATTGACCTTAATACCGGAAAATGGGTGAGTGGGTCTGGTACTAAAACATTCATTGATTATACGTTTGCCGATCTTGATAATGACAGTAACAAAGAGCTGGTGATTTCCAATTTTACCGGCGGCGCACATTGCTGCGATGAAATTTACATTTATAAAAATATTGCTCCCAATAAATTTCAGTATGTGGTAAAAATGTTTGGCGGTCATACAATTATTACTCCTAAAAGAGAATTTGAATTTAGCTTTGATGAATCCTTTGGTTATTTCTTTACCTGTTATGCCTGTGGCTATGCTGATACCACCGATGCTGCACCCATACCCTTACGGAGTATTACGTTGAGGTATAATAAAGGAAAAATAAGTATCGTTCCCGGTGATAAAGAACTCAGCAATACTATTAATGATAACCTTGGAAAATTAGGAGAACTGCCCTTTGGAAAATTGGATGATGAACTGGCCATGGATGATGGTCTTCGCAAAGAAGTGGCCATGAACCTTGCGGTGTTCTATTATTCTTTTGGAAGAAGTATGCCAGAAACACAAATGCTGTTTAAAAAATATTACCGTTACCCCGATGCCACTAAAGTGTGGACAGCCTTCACCAAAAGTCTTCTCTATATAAAGAAAGACAACGATTTCTGATTTCCCCCTCTAAATAAGATGTTTGCCCTGTGCAACGATTGATAGTTGACCGTTGTCAGGCTAATTGCAGCAAGTATGGAAGAACACCAATTGGTAAAAGATTGCCTGAAGGGAAAACCGGAGGCGCAACGAAAGTTATATGAGCAGTTTGCCAAAACCATGCTTGGGGTTTGCTATCGCTATACTAAATCATTGAAGGATGCCGAGGATGTACTACAGGATGGATTTGTAAAGGTTTTTTTGGGGATGCACCAGTATAAGTTTGAGGGTGAACTGGGAGCCTGGATTCACCGCATTATGGTGAACACCGCATTGAATTTCCTGAAAAAAAACCGGAAGTACAGGGATGAAATGTATTTCAAAGAGCAACCACTTCACCCGGTGGCAGCCGATAATCCTGCTATTGACCTCCAGGCAAAAGAACTGGCCGACCTGATACGGCAACTGCCGCAGGGTTATCAAACCATTTTTAATATGTATGCAGTGGAAGGATATACTCATGTGGAAATAGGAGAGCTGCTTGGCATCAGCGACGGAACATCCCGTTCGCAATATGCCAGGGCCAGGGCTTTGCTCATTAGCTGGATAGAAAAAAATTCTTTGGAAACAAAAAATGAGAATTATGCGGGAAAATGAATTTGAGAAACGGGTACAACAAAAAATGGGGGACTTCAATCTCCGTCCATCAGAGGAAGTGTGGACAGCAGTAGAACGCCGTATCCGTAAAGAAAAGAAACGGAGAGTTATTGCCTGGTGGCCTTTGTTTTTCCTTTTAGCCGGGGGAGGAATTGCTGCCGGTATTTTACTGACGAAGAAAAAGGGAAAAGAGGAAATTATCACCGCTAATAAAAAAACAGAAACACCTATTCAATCATCTTTGGAAAAAACAAGTGTACCTGAACCAGTAAATAATTCAATAAACACAGCAAACCCAGATACTGCAACGAACAAGAATACTGCTATAATAGTAAAACGCAGTAGCGATGAAATAAAAATTATTCCTGTTAAATCAGCGACATCAGTAAAACCCGCTAAACAACTGAAAGAAAAGCAGACCAACGTAATACAGAAACAACAAAATAATACAGAGGTCAATAATAAAGATATTGTAACTGCTGATAATAAGAACAACAAAAAGAATGAAAATCCACTTGTAACTAACACTGTTCCTTCAACAAAAAATGAACCTTTAATACCTGCAAGGGATTCAGCTAAAGTCAGCAACATTGCTGTAGTAACGAAACAAGATATACCGCAAAAGAATCAACAGCAGGAACATGTGCCGCAACCTGCTGACAGTGTTTCTAAAAAAGAAACAACAAAAACAGCCAATAAGAAAACGAAGAAGTGGGATTGGGGAATCCATTTTTCGGCTGGCCGGTCCAGCATTGGGCAGGGATTAAGTTTTGCCGGGCAGCGTTTATATTTTGACGCCTTAGCATTGCAGTCATCATCACCTCCTGGCCTTTTCAGCAATTCTTCTTCCCCGGTACCTCCGTCTTTTTCCTTGGCCACCGGTGTGTATTTTAAGAAAGCAATTTCTAAAAAGTTAGATCTTAATGCTGGTCTTGGCTACTCTTATTTATCCACTAAAATAAATGCAGGTAGCCGGGTGGATAGTACAAGACAGATAAACAACTATTATTCACAAGGATTAACCGTTAATAATTTTTATCGCTCCGATGGTAATTCATCTCACATAAATGGGTATCATTTTATCAGCCTTTCAGCCGATCTTTCCTGGCGCATAATAGCAGGAAAGAAAATAAATATTTACTGGGAAAACGGGTTCAGTTATAATGCCATGCTTGGCACCAGCATGTTGCATTACGACAGAAACCTGCAAGGCTACTATAAAGACAATAGTTTGCTGGCAAAGAACCAATTGGCTTTTTCTACCGGCTTTTCTATACCGGTTTCCAAGAGGTTACAGGTAAACCCGTTTGTTTCTTATAGTTTAACGCCAGTGTTAAAGAATTCGGATACACTCCATTTTACCAATTATGGCATCCGTATCAGATTTTTAATGAATAAAAAATAATCATGCAACGGTTTTCAACAGGGCGTTGTCAACCTCAAAAAAGAAGCTTATGAAGAAGATTACTTTATTACTCCTGCCGGTTACACTTTGTTTCATCCTGCAGGGATGTTTGAAAGATAAACTGACAAAGACATATACCATCTTAACACCGGTGTACAAAGAGAAAAGCGAAGTGTATGCCAATATAAAAAGTAATGCACCGCGGTCGGTAGAGTCACCCGGAAAAATATTCATGTATGGTAATTATATTTTCCTGAACGAAGTGGATAAGGGTGTACACATTATAGACAACTCTAATCCTGCCAGCCCGGTCATGAAAGCCTTTATCAATATTCCTGGCAACCTGGATATAGCGGTAAAAGGAAATACGATGTATGCCGATTTATATGCAGACATGGTGGTAGTGGATATTACAAATCCTTTACAGGCCAGTTTTGTAAAGCATATCAATAAAGTATTTCCCGACAGGCAATATACCAATGGCTTTGTTCCTGATAGTAATAAGATAATTGTTGATTGGACAAAAAAGGATACGACTGTTGATTTAAACGCAACATGCAGAAGGTGTATGTATGATCTTAGGGCTCTTTCCAGCTCACAAAGCGGCGGAACTTTTAGTACCGGTGCCGCCGCAACAGTTGGAATTGCCGGTTCTATGGCCCGTTTTTCAATCGTTAATAATTATTTGTATGCAGTGAATAACAGTAATCTTATTTCTTTCAATATTGCCACTGCAAACAATCCTGTTCGCACAGCCACACAATCAGTTGGCTGGAATATTGAAACTATTTATCCTTTTAATAATAAACTTTTTATTGGCTCCATGACGGGTATGTTTATTTATGACATTACCAATCCGGCAACACCGGTATCACAAGGGCAGTTTTCACATGCAAGAAGGTGCGACCCGGTAATAGCAGATGGCAGTTATGCGTATGTAACCCTTAGAGGAGGTTCTGCCTGCGGGGGTAATACCAATCAACTGGATGTTGTAAATATCAGCAACCTCAATTCACCCACACTGGCTAAAACTTATCTTATGGATGGCCCCTATGGCCTTACTAAAGACAATAACACCTTATTTA
>JAJAZO010000272.1 GCA_026785745.1 Chitinophagaceae bacterium
GTCTTTATGTGTCCATGTATATGAGTTTAGTGGCATAACCCCTTCTTTCAATTCTTCCATTACTTCTTCCATTTTTTTGTACTGGAAGCGTAAAGAACGGCTGGTATATTGATCAAAATTGAGTTCCTTTTTTCCCTTTCTAATATGTTTATCCAACCACCAATGAACCGGCTGAAGGTTAGTATACCATGGATACCGGGTGTTATTACTGTGACAATCATTACAGGCTTTTGCTAAAATAGTTTTTACATCAGCCGGTATTGGAAAAGTGTTGCCAATATAGTTTGGCTGCGGTCCTTCTGCTTTATTCTTTTTGGGATGGATAAACTGAATTATTACAAGGGCAACGAGTAAAAAGACCAGAATTTTTTTAACTATTGCCATTTTATTATAAAGTTATTCGTTTGCAATTAAAATATTGCCTGTCATTTCTTTGGGTACTTCTAACCCCATCATGGTTAAGATGGTCGGCGCAATATCTCCGAGCTTGCCTGGCTTGATAATCCCTTTCCAGTTATTGTCAATAATAAAGAATGGAACAGGGTTTAATGTGTGAGCAGTATTGGGCGAGCCGTCTTCATTAATCATATAATCTGAATTACCATGATCGGCTGTCAGGAATATGGTGTATCCGTTTTGCAAACCTGTCGTAACAATCCTCTCTACACATTTATCTACTGTTTCGGCGGCTTTAATGGCGGCGGAGAACACACCTGTGTGGCCTACCATGTCTGCATTGGCATAGTTTAGACAAATGAAATCGGCTGTTTTGTTTTGTATTTCAGGTATCAATGCATCTGTCAGTTCCCTGGCATTCATTTCTGGTTGTAAATCATAAGTCGCTACTTTTGGTGAAGGCATCATGATTCTTTTTTCTCCCTCAAATACCTTTTCCCGGCCCCCGCTGAAAAAGAAAGTAACATGCGGATATTTCTCCGTTTCAGCAGAGCGGATTTGTTTCAGCCCATTTTTTTCAAGAATTTCTCCCAGGGTATTATTCAAATTATCCGTTTCAAAAATAACGTTGACATTTTTATGAGTATGGTCATATTCCGTCATTGTTGTATAATGCAACAACAATTTCTTCATATCAAATTCCGGAAAGCCTGTTTGTGTCAGCACCTGGGTTATTTCCCTGCACCTGTCGGTACGGTAGTTAAAACAGAGGGCTACATCGCCATCCTTGATTTTCGCCAAAGGTTGTTGCCCTTCATTTATTATAACAGTGGGCTGGATGAACTCATCAGTAATATTATTCGCATACGAGTTTTCGATAGCCGCAATGGCATCCGTTGCTTTTTCTCCAACTCCATTTACCAGTGCATCATAAGCCAGCTTTACTCTTTCCCAACGTTTATCCCGGTCCATTGCGTAGTAACGACCGCTAACGGAAGCAATTTTTCCAACTGAATAATTAAGATGTTGTTGAAGTTCTATTATAAAAGAAAGACCACTTTTCGGGTCGCAGTCACGGCCATCAGTAAAAGCATGAATGAAGACATCTGCTAATCCTTCTGCTTTGCAAACATCTGTGATAGCTTTTAAATGATTGATATGGGAGTGAACGCCACCATCACTCACTAAACCTAAAAGGTGTAGTGGTTTATTATTGCTTTTGGCAAAACGAATGGCATTTAGCAGGATTTCATTTTTGGCAAACGAACCATCTCTTACGGCAACATTTATTCTTTGTAATTCCTGGTAAACCACCCGGCCTGCACCTAAATTAAGGTGACCCACTTCTGAATTACCCATTTGTCCATCCGGCAGACCAACGGCTTCTCCACAGGTAATCAATTTAGTATTAGGATACCTGGCATATAAGGATTTGGTAAAGGGTACGTCAGCGTTTTGAATAGCATCTGACGAAGCAACTTTCCCCAGTCCCCAACCGTCCATGATGACCAGAATGATTTTTTTGTGCGGCATTATTTATTAACATTTTAGATAGTACAAATACACTCATTTTCAGGGGCAACTGCCCGTCCGTACCCTGTAAAACTACATTCAAATTGCCTATTTGCCAGCCTGAATGCGGAAAAACTGTTGGTTTTTAGTAGTTTAGTATCCGATAAAAAGCCATTTTTACTGTGGCATGTTTTTAGATTAATACTCCTGTGAAAACCTATTTTGTTATGAAACGCTTATTCTCAACCTTACTGCTTGGTTCACTTTTGATGTCGTCTTCATTTACTACCGCTCAAAACGGAATAGACGAAGTTATCGGCGCATTGCGTTCTGGCAACTCTGCTCAGTTATCAAACCTTTTTGATGAGAATGTAGAAGTTACCGTCCCCGACAAAAGTGATAGCTACAGCCGGGCACAGGCACAGCTTATTATAAGAGATTTCTTTAGCAACAATGGAGTAAAGGGATTTGAACTAAAGCATAAGGGCGATTCCCCAAGTGGACATTTCTGCATTGGCACTTTGCAGACTAATGCAGGTAACTTTCGTACCAATGTTTTTATGAAAATTAAAAACGGGAAAGAAGTGGTGAAAGAAATCCGCTTTCAGTCAATTGAGTAATAAACTTTGAAAATACTTTTAAAGCCTTCCTGATTTAACAGGAAGGCTTTTTACTTTTGCCACTATGGATTTTGATGAACAACTGCAACACCTGGTAGATGAAGCGCTGAAGGAAGATATTGGCGATGGCGACCATTCTACTTTATCAAGCATTGCTGCTGACGCAAAAGGCAAAGCCATTTTGAAAATAAAACAAGACGGCATACTGGCAGGTATGCAAGTGGCTGAAAAGATTTTTAGGTATAAAGAACCGGCATCTGTTTTTACCCATTTTAAAAAAGATGGGGATGAAATGAAGTATGGTGAAAAAGCTTTTGAAGTAGAGGCATTGGTGCATACTATTTTGCAGTGTGAGAGATTAGTGCTGAACTGTATGCAGCGGATGAGTGGTATTGCAACACTAACTAAGGAGTACACAGACAAGCTAAAAGGCTATAAAACAAAATTGCTGGATACAAGAAAAACAACTCCCAACTTCCGGCTGCTGGAAAAGGAGGCGGTGAGAATTGGTGGTGGCGTTAATCACCGGTTTGGTTTGTATGATATGATTATGCTGAAGGATAATCATATTGATTATTGCGGTGGTATAGAAAAAGCGATTGAGAAAGCGGCAGAATATGTGAGGACAATCAAACCCGGGTTAAAAATAGAAGTGGAAACAAGGAGTATTGATGATGTAAAAAGAGTGATAGCAATGGGAAAAGGAAAAGTGTTTCGCATTATGCTGGATAATTTTAAACCAGAACAAGTGAAAGAAGCAGTTGAATTAATTAAAGAAGACCCGACAGCTACCGGGTTTGAAACCGAAGCCAGCGGCGGTATTAATCTCGACAATATTGAGGACTATGCAAAAGCAGGAGTGGACTATGTAAGTGTGGGTGCATTGATACACCAGGCCAGAAGTTTGGATTTGAGTTTGAAGGCCTCTCCAAACCCCTCCGAAGGAGGGGCTTTAGCCTCCTAAAATTTAGAGATTTAAAATGAATAAGAAAAGCAAACCCGATACAAGAGGATTCGTTTATAGCACAGACCCAAATTTTTCTTTTGAACCCGAACAGAATAATCTGGAAACATTACCACCTGCACAGCAAAAATTAAAAATAAGGTTAGATACAAAGCATAGGGGAGGTAAAGCTGTTACTCTTATTGAAGGGTTTGTTGGTAAAGAAGTGGATTTGGAAGACTTAGGCAAGAAACTAAAATCATTTTGCGGCACCGGTGGCTCTGTAAAAGATGGTGAAATAATTGTGCAGGGTGATCAAAGGGAGAAAGTGTTGCAATGGTTAACTAAGAATGGGTATAAGCAAGCAAAGAATATATAGTAACTATCCCTCAAATCCAACATTCCCGTGACTGCCGTCGAAGTAGGGCTTATTACCAGATGCGCCGCACCTGCATAAAGCCACCGTTCCAGTTTTTCTTTCTTCACGGCCATCGCTATGTACAATCAGGCATTGGGTTTTAATGAGATAAGGGCCATTGGGGGTAACTTCCATCCGATAGCTATCGGCTTTCATCATTTGAGTTGACTCAGCTACTACTTTATCAGAAGGCTCATCAGTTATTGCTTCAGCATTTAAATAATAACTCAACGCACCGCTTGGACATTGACGAACCTGTTCAATTATTTTTTCAGTTGTTGCGCCATCTATTTTCACCCACGGCCTTTCTTTGGGATTGAACACTTCAATTAACCCTTTCCAGCAAATGGTAGAATGGATACAGACTTTAGGTTTCCAAACAACTGTGACTTCATCGTTGGTGTATTTGAGTGTTTCTTTGGAAATAATAAAGTTTTTTGTTTGTGGTTTTTTGTTTATTGTTGAACCTGCCAAACTAAGTTACAA
>JAJAZO010000273.1 GCA_026785745.1 Chitinophagaceae bacterium
CAAGTAAACCTTATCGGCTCGTTCAGTGGATTAAACCCCAACCAGGTTAAAAAAATAACAGCTGAGATTATTTATTTCAACATTACTCAAACAAAAGATACCAACTGTGCTAAGTGTGTGTTCGACAGCAAGAACTATGGTAACTTCTATCCACCCGGCTCAGCGCTGCCGGGTTATACTGCTCCGGTTTTTAATAAACCTGACTATACACGGTTAGTAACATCGAACAGTACAATAATAAAAGATTGTGGAGGACTGCCACATGATGATGGCGGCGGTGTAGATAATGGTGGCGGAAATAACAATGGCCTTAATCCAAAAACCGGCCCTGTAAGACTTGACCCAACACCAGCCAGGCTATCTACAAATATGACGATTGAGCGGCAAAAGGTGGGTGTGCCGGATAATAACAATCCTTTACCCGTACCGCAATTACCAAATTTTATTTTACCAATTGCAGTACCCGAAATGAACAGCCTTAGTTGCTGCGGCGATGTAATTAAAATATGTATAAGATATACTTACTATGATTTTTGCTGTCATGCCTGTGAGGTGATAAAGTGTTATGAAATAAAAAGAGAGAAATAAAACCAGCAAAATCGTAAAAAACTAAAACTTGTTTTATGAAAAAATTTCTTCAACATATATTAATCGCTTCGGTACTGGTGTTTTCTGCATCGGTGGCCAACAGCCAGCAAGTGGGATTAACATTGGCACCGCAGGGCACACAGCCTTATACGGCCGGGGTCAGCTTTCAGGTATATGCTAATTATAACTACAGCAACATCACCGGTAATGTGGTAATAGAAATAACCTATAACCCAACCATCATTTCCTTCTGCGGCAGTCCGTCGTTTCCTTATTCACCTGTATCAAGTGTGGTGAATGCTACAACGACAAAGATTACTTACACTTTTCCATCGGTGGGCGGAAATAACCAGACAGGAGTGATCATGTTATGCTTTTCTTATTTATGCCCTTCTACCTGTTTTGGAAATAACATTCCCACAACACTTAATGGAACTATCAGTGCCCCATCCAATGCCCTGACCACCAATGCCACACCAGTAACTATACTCGGCAAAGTATTAAACACCTGGACCGGCATGCATGTATTCTCCAGCTTTATACAAAGTTCTTACGAGGTTACTTTCTTAGTAACCGTACAGGGAGGAAACTGTTTTACCATTACTAATCCTGTATTTACTGTTACTCCTTCTATCGGCACATTAGTAAGTGTAACCAATGGATTGGTTAGCGGAAGTACATTTACACCAACCAACACTACCAACTTTAACCCCTGGGGTTATTACATGTATTATTATACGATCAAGCTTCCCTGTAACTACACCGGAACCGTTACCTCCAATATTGTTTTAAAAGGAACGAACTGCGGTAATGCCAATCAAACCATCATTACTTACCCGGCGGCTTCTTATACATTGCCTGCGGTTATTCCATCCAATCCATCTGCTACACTAAACGTTGTAGCTACGAATACTTATTTCAGAACAGACGTAACTAATAACGGTAATACTCCGCTAAACCTTACGCTGACTAATAATATTCCCAACATAAAAACAACCGGTACTAACCAAAATACCAGTCAACCATCTGTTACTTCTACTATTAATTATTTTGATTGCAGCCTTTCACCTGCAGGATCGTCGGGTACATTGACCGGAACGATAGCCGGACCGGCAATTACCGTTAACTACCTTAAGAAAGCAGTAGCCAATATTACTAACCTGCTTCCGGGTCATTCCATTAGTCATTATTACTGGTACAACCTTACCAACTCTTGCGTTGGTGTTCCTAATCAGGCCAACTACCAGATGACAACGAACATGACTTACAGTTGTACTACCGCTGGTCTCAGCCAGGTATGCTATAATTGCGGTTCCGGAATAGGAAATGTGAATGATACCGCTGTGTATGTTCAGCAGCCCATCATTAATTGTAACTGGCAAAATTCACCAGCCGGTTGTTTGAAACCCGGTGACACCGCCACACTTTGTTTATCATTCCGCAATGATGGCTCTGCTCCCCTAACAGGAGGAGTTGTCAATTTTGCGCTGCAAAACTTTTTAACTTATCTGCCGGGCAATGATGTGTATACCGGCTTTAGCCCAAACCCAACTTATCAACCAACTACAACCATAAAATGGACCCTTCCAACCATTCCTGTTGGAGCTACTAATTATACTATTTGTTTTAAAGTAAAGGTGAATGCAAATGCACCTTATGGAAGCTATCCAATGAATTATTCGGTGACGGGGAATAATTATTCGCAACAGATGTATTGCAACCAGACCGTAACCATTTGTGCCTTACCAAAAGCCGAAGTAGAAAAACTAGTGAAAGGGGATAAGGATAATGTGTTTGGCACAAGCGGTAATGGTACACCCGGGTCCATCGCCACTTATCAGATAACTGTAAAAAATACAGGTAATACCACTATCGGTAATGTAGTGTTGATAGACCGCTTTCCGTTTGTCGGCGATCAAACCATTATGACCTGTGCGGCCCGCAACAGCCAGTTTCAATTATTCCCGTCGGGAACATTTACTGTTCCGGGAGCAACTGTACAATATTCACCATCCCCGAATCATAAAACAGGATGGCCGACCACTCCGGCAGTGTGTAACCTGCCTGCCAACACCTGGAGCAATAGTTTTTCACCAAACAATGCAAAAATTTCATTGACAGCCAATATTGCACCGGGCAACTCATTCACATTTACCATCCCTGTTGTTGTTCCTGCAAATGCTGTGGTGGGTAAACTTGCCTGCAATACTGTTGGTATGATTTGCGATCTGATTGACAATGCCAACAATGCTTCGCAAATGAATCCGGTTGAAAGCAATTCGGTTTGTTTGGAAGTAATTGAAAAAGACTGGCCACCATCATCAGGTTGTTGCCGGGATTTTCTAAAGAAAATATCATTTCAACAAAACGTAGCCAATAATATACTTTCTGTAAATACAACGATGACAGTTGGTCCGGCCAAACTAAAGAAAGCATCTGTTTCGCTGGTTGATTTTCATGTGCTTCATGCAAAAGATTGTGATATCTGTTTGAAAGATCCGAAGAACATGGGCAATATTACCAATCCATCCGGTGGTGCATTAAGCTGGAGCCATCAACCGGCCAATGTACCATGGAGCCATATGGTTGAATGGAAAGATAGCCTTGGTGCAAGTTGGGCTAATGGAATACCATTGAATTTCCAGATTCCTTTGCCACCGAAGAGTCCTATCTCCTGTTGCTGCGATACGATCTTATATTGTTTGAAATATTCATTTACCGATACGGCCTGTGTTACCTGCGATACGGTTATCTGCTACAAAGCTTACAATGGAAAAGATTGTGGTGGTAATGATGATGGTGGCGGACATGGAGATCCGGAATGTAATTGCCAATGGAATCCTAAGTTCAATTATGAAGGAGCACCACAAGGTGGTAAAGCTGTAAGCTGTGGTGGAACTATTACTCTGTTCACAGGAAATGTACCGGTAACATTCAACCCCGGCTTTCAATGTGTTCCGGCAGGACAAAACTGCCAACCAGCAGGATTAACGGTGAAATTGGTGAATAACAACACCGGTGCCACCACCACATTGACGGGACCCAATTACAGTTATACTTTCTTAACGCCGGGAACTACTTATAGCTATAACCTTTCCGGCACCTGCAGCGGTAAGCAATGTGATTGTAAAATAACTGTGATTATTCCCTGACCATTAAACAAACTGCGATGAAGAATAAAACAATATTGATAACAACGCTGGCTGTGATGGTTTGCACTGATATTGTGGCGCAGGAAACGGCTACTAAAAAACCTCCCTTCAGTATCAGCGGCACAGCCGGAGTAAGCTATGAATATTATGGGCTTAGTAAAAAACCCAAAGGCTGGACAGGATTTTCTCCCCGCAAACCCTGGAACCAGGTGCGATTTAATTTTTCACCACAAATGCAATTTGGGAAAAACTTCTCCTTGCCGTTCAATTTCAACTTTGCGATGAAGCCCACCAACTATGCGGGGCCTTACAGCGGTATCACCAAACAAAGTTTTGGGCAGTTCATCACCAATCCGATGAACAGTTTTGGATTAAACCCCAAATACAAATGGGCAGAACTGCAATTGGGCACACAGTATTTAAATTATTCTGAATTGAGCACTGGTGATATCGGAGTGTTTGGTGCCGGATTTGATCTTAGGCCGGGAACGTATAGCATTAAATTTTTTACGGGTCTATCCCAGCAGGGTGTTAACTTCTTTACAGGCCCTCCTGCCACAAACGGAGCTTATAAAAGGAGCAACTGGATGTTTTCACTGGGCAAAGCAAAGGAAGAAAAGTATGAAGTGGCTATCAATTTCGTAAAAGCAAAAGACGACAGCACTTCTGCATCACCACCACCGCTGTTGATAAAACCGCAGGAAGGTTTTACGATGAGCCTGGTGAGCAAAGTCTTTTTTAATAAAGGATGGTATGTGAAAATGGAGGGGGCACAATCTATTTATACTAAAAACCTGTTATTGCCGCTTGATGTTACCAAAGCTTCTTTCAAACCATTTATTGAGGCACATACTTCTACGGTTAAAGATTTTGCCGGTGACGCTGCTATTGGTAAGAAAGGAAAAAATTTAGACATTGGTTTAAAACTAAAATACATCGGTGCAGGTTTTCAAACACCCGGCTATCTTTTTATGCTGCCCGACCGGTTTGATTATACGCTCAACACAAGATTTAATGCCTGGAAAAATAAAACAGGTGGTTATAAAATGAACGTAGTAGCCAGTGCGGGGCAGCGGGTTAATAATGTGAGTAATACTACACTTAAGGCAAAACAGTTTATTGGTAACCTGAATTGGTTCACCCAGTTTAATGATCACCTTAGTTTGAATGTAAGTTTCAACAATTTTGGTTTTCAGGCACCGGGTGGCATCAACCCTTATGGCATCAAAAATGTGAGCAATGATTTTGGTGTGAACCCAACGTACACCTGGGGAAATGATAAAGTGATTCATTTATTGAGTCTGAATTATAATTACAGCAAGTATGATGAACGGGATGTGATCACTGGCCTTGTAACATCTAACAATACACATACTGCGTTGCTGACATATGTACCCACCTTTTTAACCAAAGACCTGTCGCCGGATTTCAGCCTGATGTATTTCCGAAACTCCATGCCGGGGTTTACATTAAAACTTATCACTTTCAGTGCAGGACTTGGTTGGTCTGCCGCAAAGAAAAAAATGAACTTCAGGGCACAGGCGCAATACAATTATTCAAAGACCAACAGCTTTAGCAACAACAATAATATAATAGCCTCTTTGAACAACGACTGGAAAGTATCGAAGAAGCTGACATGGACAACCTTTATCAGCACCAATCAATTTAAATATGGCAATGAAATTGTTACAAACAATGCCCGGTATCTGGAAAGTAATATCCGCACAGGGTTTCAATACAAGTTTGGAAAATAAAATAATAAGCACATGAAAAAAATATTTTTAATAGCCGGCATTTGTTTTACCAGTCATGTTTGCCTGGCTCAACTAACTACTACCCTGGTGGTGGTGCCGCAACCTCCCGGTACATTAATAAATTGGGGTACTAAAGAACTGACTTATATTATCTCTAACCAGGCAGGCTCTGTCATCAGGAATTTTATAGTAAAGGCAGAATTAAAGGAATCAAACGGTACAGTGGTTGCAAAAACCAATCTTGCCAAAGCAAGAGTTAGAACTATCGGACCGGCTACTTTAATCCTCTATGCGGCAGATGTGATACCATTAGAGGTCATGGTATTTACTGGTAGACATAAAACGTCATTAGAAAGAACTGGCAAACTGCCGGCCGGTAATTATGAACTGTGCCTGCAATTAGTAACACCGATTGATTTTCTTCCTTTCAGCGAAGTACGCTGCCGGAATTTTACACTGGCTGCTTTTCAATTGCCCATACCCATGATGCCGGCTAATGAACAAGTGCTGGATGCAGAAAAAGCACAAACATCTGTTATGTTTAGATGGACACCGGTAGCACCAAGACCAAGTGAACTGGTAAAATATATTGTTACCGTTTTCGAAATATTGGACAGGCAAACACCCATGCAGGCATTGCGCAGCAACCAACCCTTGTTGACAAAGGAAATTATTGGTACTACGCAATACATCTGGCAACCACAGTTATCTTTTGCTAAAACAAAAGTCTGGGCAGATGATATACAGGCCGATTCGCTGTACAGCAAAGAAGATAAAGCGGTGATGGATTCTGTTGATGTCACTACGTTTATCTGGACTATTCAAACTGTTGACAGCAGGGGTGTTCCTTTTGGTGATGGCAATGTAAACAGTGACGGCATCAGCGAACCCAATGTATTTACAGTAATAAAAGACCGGAGAAAAATAAAGACTGGCCCGCCGCTCCGTATTCTTTACCTGAATAGTATGAAGAACAGAAGAAACTGACCCGTTTTTAATCCGGGCATTAAAAAGGGAGAGATTCGTTCTCTCTTTTTTATTTTTACAGGAATGCTCTACAAAAAATACCTTACTAAAGAACAAGCCCTGCAAAAGCTAAAACACTATTGTGCATACCAGGAACGTTGCCACAGCGAGGTGAAAGAAAAACTCTATAATCTCGGTGTATGGAAAAAAGAACATGACGAGATCATTGCTTCACTGATTGAAGAAAACTACCTGAATGAAGAACGATTTGCCGTTGCTTTTGCCGGCGGTCGCTTCCGGATAAAGCAATGGGGCCGAGTAAAAATTAAATATGAACTGAAACAAAAACAGGTAAGTGATTACAGCATTAAAAAAGCATTGAAGCAGATTGATGAAACCGATTATTTTAAAGTGCTGAACAAGCTGGCAAAAGAAAAATATACTTCCTTGAAAAGCGAACAACACTTAATAAGAAAGAAGAAGACGATCAATTATTTGATTGGGAAAGGGTTTGAGATGGAGTTGGTGAGAGGGGCGGTGGGGAAGGGAGAATGAACATGGCTTTGAGCAGGTGGGAATTAGAGTTCTGTCAAACCTGCTTGAACAAAACCAACTATTGACAGCAGAATTTTTTATTTGTCTGTTAATAATAGTTTCTTAATCAAAACTATCTGACCTAAATGATAATAGCTATGTTCAATCATTGCTTCAACATTACGCTGATAAGTTCCGTATTTTTCGTCAACAAAAACTTGTTTTAACTTTTCATCAGGCATTTGTTCAACCAATAAAGCAAATTCTTCAGTATCATGCCAAAACCGATTTAGAAAAGATTCCCATTCGTTTTGAGAATTAATAATCGGGAAGTCAAAACTATATTTATCTTTTATTTCAAGTGTGCCACCTTTAAAAACATTGTTTATTCCGTTTATATAATAATGAATATGCTGAGCTAAAATTGCGATAGAGTTCAACAAATTGATTTTAGTTGTGGCGACTTCCCAATTTAAACTAATCAGTTGCTCTTTATAATTTGTATTAGCAATCCAGATTCCGTTCAGAATAACTTCTCTAAAACGCTTTGCTATCTGGTATGTTTCCATGTGTTTATATAATCTCCGGGTTTATTTAATATTACTGGTAACTTAAAAATATGCGAATGGCTCAAACTTCAAGACTTTTCCTTAAAAAGCGGCCCTTTTACACCCATCAGTTTGTTTGATGCCAATGCACATGAAATGTTACTGCGCTACAATATTTCAAAATAGTTTGCATAAGAAAGGTTAATGGTTATAGCAGTCTTCTATGGAAGGCTGCTTTTTTTTATTGTAAGCGGAAACAATATAACTAATTTTATTGTATAAATTAAGAGCAAGAACATGTCAACACTCTCAGTAACCATCATACAAGCCAATCTTCACTGGGAAGATAAAGCCGACAATCTGAAAATGCTGGAAGAAAAAATCAACAGCATAAAAGAGAAAACGGAAATCGTTGTGCTACCCGAAATGTTTACCACTGGCTTTAGCATGAAACCCAAATTGCTTGCCGAAACAATGGAAGGCGAAACGGTGCAATGGATGAAAAGGGTGGCGGCAGACAAGAAAATTATTCTTACCGGTAGTGTTATTATTAAGGCTCCCTCTCTTTTGGAGAGAGCGGGGGGTGAGGCTTATTTTAACCGCCTTATCTGGATGTTACCCAACGGCCAATACGGAGTGTATGATAAACGACATCTCTTTGCTTACGCCGGAGAAGATGACCATTATACAGCCGGAACAAAACGATTGATTGCTTCCGTAAAAGGATGGAAGATAAATTTACTGGTCTGTTATGATTTACGGTTTCCTGTTTGGGCAAGGCAATCCTCCCTCACCCCCAACCTCTCTCCACCGGTGGAGAGGGGAGAAAGAGCCGCCGAGTATGATGTATTAATATATGTAGCCAATTGGCCCGAAAAAAGGATCCATGCCTGGAAAACTTTATTACAGGCAAGGGCTATCGAAAATCAATGTTACGTAGTGGGAGTAAACCGTGTTGGTAATGATGGTAACAACATCCATTACAGTGGCGAAAGCATGATAGTAGATCCGATGGGAGAAGTGCTGTACACAAAAAAGGAGGAAGAAGATATTTTTACAATGGCCTTAGATAAAATATATCTGCAGAACGTAAGAGAAAAGCTTCCTTTTTTGAAAGATGCAGACAACTTTCAGACAATAACTAACAGTGAATAAATGATAGTTATTTAAATGCAAAGCTGTTTAATCTTATTCTGAATTTAGCAAGCATAACGGATAATCGGGTTATTGTTCCTTTGAAGGACTATTATCTATTAGTTTTTCATTTTTATCTATTTTAATCATCTCCATCACTTTGTCTAATTTATAATCTGCTCCCTTTCTTACAGCATCAATCGTAGGAAAAGATGCTACTTCCGGCTGCACACCTCTTCCATTCTTCAGAACGGTTTTGTCAACCACTAACCGGAACAACGGCAAACGAAAACGAATACCGGTTTCAGGTAAGGTGGCATCCGGTATCAGCCAGGCAGAATTACCATAAGCACCACCGCCGGTTTCTTCTCCTACAACCGTTACATTGTTTTGTTTAATAACGGAACTAACAAATAATGTGGTGGCTGAAAAAGAATTGCCACCAGTCAGTATGTACACATTTCCGTTGTAATGATTTCCTTTTTTCGGTTTGAAGTAGTGACGTTCAAAATAACCGAAATGATATTTGCCATCCTTTTTCTTTTTGGTAAAGAAAGAGATAAAGAATTTGTTCCAAAAATTATTTTTGATGTATTGCTGGTAAGGACTGCCCTTTTTGATGGCATATAATGAATCGCTGACTTTAAATGGTTGATTGGAGAGATAACGGCTGATAAGGGTAGAATTGGCAACACTTCCGCCTCCATTACCACGAACATCAATAATCAGGTGACCAATTTTATTATCCTGCAAAGCCCGGAAAGAATTATGAAAGAATTTTTTTAATCCATAGTCCCTGCCAAAGGAAGAAAGGTCCATCATTGCAGTGTGGTTGGCACTATCAATTTTTAGTAAACGAACTGTATTGGCCAATTGTCGTCTTCTTTCTTTTTTTGATGGTTGCGGTGTTGATGGCCTGAATGGCCGGGTGCCTATACGGCCCGCAGTATCTGTTGCAGGATTGTAAACAGGGATGGTTATAGTTTTTACCTGGCCCTTGTCATCTTTGTATTCAATGTTATATTTTTCTGATAGGCCGAAGAGAGAAGTGTATAACGAACCAAAAAAACCACGGTTGCTGAGTGTTTGGTATTTATGTGTCCGGTTGTAGCCATCGGTAGAAATATAATCAAACAGGGTATCGGCGATGGCCTGTTTATCTCTGCCATTTATTTTTGTAATAACAGTTCCCCTTTTCAAAATACTATCACGGCGGTTCAGGTTAGCACTTACCACCATTGCATCTTCCCACACCTTCATACTCAGCGGAAATATTTTTCCAAGCCTTACGGTATCATTATACTTAGCCCATGCTTTGGATGGCCGAACCGTAGTATGACCACAATTTATTTTTGCAGTAACGTATGTCAGCACTTTGCGAAACTCCGGTTCTGTCATCGCATCTTTCAGGTGCTCCTTTCCCCGGTTAAAATAATAATCCATGCTGTCTTTGCTGGTGTACCAGTAAAGGCTGGGATGATGTTCTTCCAGGATATTTTGGTAAAGAGAAAAATCATTCTGTACCTGCTGCAGAGAATATTTTTTATTTGGAGAAAAAGAGGACTTGCTGGCTGTACATGATGCAAAAAAAAGGGCAATATGCAATGTGCAATATGCAAATAGTCGTTTACATTTTAGAAAACCTTTGTTTGTTGCTGATTGTATATTACTTATTCCGGGTTGCCAATTGCTCATTGCCTATTATTTCAGATGGTTCCATCCTTGTGCGGTAATAGCATGTTTGCCACCACCTTTTGTAATGATGTGGGCACCCAGTTCAGCCTCGGTCATATATCCCACCACACTAATTTCTTCATTTAATACTAATTTATCATACTCTGTTTGAGGAATGGTAAATAAGAGTTCATAATCTTCCCCACCACTTAACGCACAAGCGGTAGGATCTATTTCAAATTTGTAAGCTGCCTTCTTCATTTCTTCTGCCACAGGTATTTTTTCCTCGTACAATACACAGCCAAGGTTACTGTCTTTGCAGAGATGGAGAATTTCTGAACTCAACCCGTCGCTTACATCAATCATTGATGTGGGGATGATTTCCTGTGTCGAAAAAAATTCAACAATATCCTTTCTTGCTTCCGGTTTCAACAGTTTTCCGATTACATACGATTCATTTTCCAAATCGGGTTGCACACCGGGGCTTTCTGTAAAAATTTTCTTTTCCCGTTCCAGGAACAGTAAACCCACATAAGCCGCCCCAAGAGTTCCGCTTACACAAAGCAGGTCGCCTTTTTGTGCAGTACTTCTTTTTACAAATTTATCAGTAGCTGCTTCGCCAATGGCAGTAACAGAAATAATAAAGCCTTTTTGTGAAGAAGTAGTGTCACCACCAACCAGGTCAACACCATATTTATTGCAGGCGGCATAAACGCCTTCATAAAATTCATCCAATGCCTCCAGGCTAAACCGATTGCTGATACCCAGGCTCAGCGTAATTTGTGTGGGCACTGCATTCATGGCATACACATCGCTGATGTTTACAATCACACTTTTATAACCAAGATGTCTTAATGGAGTGTACGTTAAGTCAAAATGAACCCCCTCAATCAATAAATCAGTAGTAATAACGGTTTGCTTGCCAAAATGATCAATTACTGCAGCATCATCACCAACACCCAATACTGATGAAACATTTTGCAACTCGATGTTCCTGGTAAGATGTTCTATCAAACCAAATTCCCCAAGAGAGCTGATTTCTGTTCTTTCATTACTCATAGTTCTTTCTTATTATTTATCACTGCTATCATTTCATCATGTATTTTTCCGTTTGTTGCCAGCACCCTATGCTGGTAAACAGAAAATTTATTTCCTTCATGATCCGTTACTTTTCCTCCGGCTTCTTCTACTATTAAATATCCTGCCGCACTATCCCAGGCTTCCAATTTGTGTTCATAAAAACCATCCACCCGGCCTGCAGCTACCCAGCACAGGTCTATAGCTGCTGATCCTAAACGACGGACAGGTACACCTTTACGGATAAAACGTTCAAATATCTCTAATGGCCCGTTGGACATATTTATATAAGTGTAGGGAAAACCGGTTACCAGAAGGGCTTTGATGGTTTCTGTTTCCTCGCTTACATGTATGGGCTTATCATTTAAAGTGGCTCCTTTTCCTTTTTCAGCAAAATAAAACTCATTCATGTGCGGATTATAAACAGCGGCCATAATTATTTCGCCTTTATGTTCTATTCCAATGGAAACACAGTTAAGCGGAATGCCATGGGCAAAATTCACTGTTCCATCAATTGGGTCAATTATCCATTTGTAGTCTGAATCCTGTGCTATTTCTCCCACTTCTTCACTCAGGATCTGGTGTCCGGGAAATTTTGCATTAATCACTTCAATAATGGCTTTTTCAGCAGCATGGTCTGCTTCTGTTACTAAATTATTGACACCTTCTTTATTGAATATTTTAAAATCGCTGTTGAAAAAACGCAGTATTTCTGCCGCACCTGCTTTAGCGGCTTCAATCAAGGTAGATTTAAGCATGGGCAAAGATAACAAACCCCCAATCCGCCGAAGGCGGAGAACAAGAAAATCTTCAATGATGTAAGAGAACTATTATTTTTGAGAAAATCAATAGCCCCGCCTTTGGCGGATTTGGGGTATGCAACTATCTGTCATCATAGTCAACTTCAACGTAAAACATTTCCTTGAGCAATGCCTTTGCTCCGTGCAAAAAGCTATTGCGGGCATGGAAGTGGAAATAATTGTGGTGGACAACAACTCTACGGATAATAGCATCGAATACCTGGTACCCAGGTTTCCGGCGGTTCGGTTCATTATTAATAAAGAAAACACCGGTTTTGCCAAAGGCTGTAACCAGGGATTGCAACAGGCAAAAGGGGATTATATTCTCTTTCTGAATCCAGACACCATTGTTCCGGAAGATTGTTTCAGGCAATGTATTTCCTTTTTACAGGCACATCCGGATGCCGGGGCCCTTGGAATAAAGATGCTGGACGGCAGCGGAAAATTTTTAAAAGAGTCCAAAAGGGCATTCCCTTCACCCAGAACATCGTTGTATAAACTGTTTGGACTGGCGAAACTTTTTCCGCATTCAAAACTTTTCTCCCGGTATCACTTGGGCCACCTGGATGAAAACCAAAACAACGAAGTGGATGTATTGGCAGGTGCTTTTATGATGATAAAGAAAGAAGTGCTGGATAAAATTGGAGGCTTTGACGAAACATTCTTTATGTATGGCGAAGATGTGGACCTGAGCTACCGGATTCAAAAGGCAGGATTCAAAAATTATTATTTCGCCGGCAGCAGCATCATTCATTTTAAAGGAGAAAGTACCCGCAAAGGCAGTATGAACTATGTGCGGATGTTTTATAATGCGATGAGTATTTTCGTTCGCAAACATTATGGAGGTAGCCGTGCCGGTATTTTTAATTTTCTTATTCATGTTGCTATCTGGTTCAGGGCAGGGTTGTCTGCTTTAAGTGGGTTTATCAGAAAAATTGGGTTGCCATTAATAGATGCCGGGTTGATTCTTGTTTCTTTCTGGATAATAAAAACTGTTTGGGCCTCTTATGTGCGGACAGAAACCGAGTATGAGAATATATTGTTGTGGGTTGCTTTTCCTGCCTTCACCATATTTTATCTGGTAGCAGCTTATTATGCCGGTTTGTATGATCGTTGGTACAGGTGGTCCGAGCTTATCCGTTCTACACTCGTTGCCAGCATAGTATTGTTAGCAGGATATGCCTTACTGCCTGAGCAATACCGCTTTTCAAGAGGTATTCTTTTGTTTGGAGTGTTGTTGGCATTTGTTCTCATCAGCATCTTCAGATTGATATTGATAAGCTCCAAGGTGCTTAACAGTAATAAAGAGAAATCAGCACATACCAACACACTTATTGCCGGATCTGAAAAAGAGTATGAACAGATATTACAATTGCTGAAAGAAGCTGGTCAGCATGACAGGGTTTTGGGCCGGGTGTCTGTTTCTGAAAATGATACAACTGCTCTAAGTAATTGGAAAAACCTTCAAAAGCTTTCTGCTACTGTTCCTTTCAGGGAGATAATTTTTTGCCGGGGAACTTTATCATTTGCTGATATTATCGGGGCATTTCAAGCAATGCCGCATGGATTAGTTGCCAAAATTCATACAACCGGCAGCAGCAGCATTGTTGGCAGCGATTCTAAAGATACTTCCGGCGAAGCCGTGTCAAAAGAAAATGGATATAAGCTTGCGGAACCCTACAACCGGAGATTAAAAAGACTGATTGATGTAAGTGTTTCTTTGGCAGGCATCATCACCTTTCCAGTTCAGTTCTTTATTATAAAAAAGCCATTTCATTTTTTTAGTAATTGCTTTTCTGTATTGTTTGCACAAAAAACATGGATAGGGTATGCCATAAAAGAGAAGAATTTACCACCGCTTCATCCTGCAGTAATAGCCTGCAACGGAATTCCTGTATCAATAAAACAACAGTTGCCAACAGAAAGCCTGCAGATGATGGATTATTGGTATGCCAGGGATTATGAACTTTCCGGCGACCTGAAATTAATCTGGAAGGTGTACAGGCGTTTAGGCCATTAATACCAGTATTTCTATACTCTTATTTGTGATGTACGGCTTAAAAGCGAGTAGTATATTCGCACCATTTCAAACTAACAATGCTTAACTTTAATAGAACCTATAAAGCACTACATGGCAAACATCATTGATATTAAATTACCAAGAGCCATAGCCGCTGCATTACGTATTCCGCCCAACGATCCCCAGCGGCAGCAGATAAGGGTGCTGAAAAAATTATTAAAGAAAGCAAGATTTACAGAGTTTGGTCAGCATTACCGGTTTGATGATATATTATTAAGTAAACATCCTGCCAAAAAATTTCAGGAGCTGGTGCCGGTGCATGACTACAACAAGATATATGAAGAATGGTGGAAGAAAACTCTGGAAGGAGTGCCCGATGTAACTTGGCCGGGGAAAATAAAATATTATGCACTCAGCTCCGGCACTTCTGAAGCGGCGAGTAAGTACATTCCTGTTACCAAAGAATTGTTACGCAGCAATACCGTTAATTTTTTACGTCAGTTACTGAGCCTGATAAGGTATGATGAAGCCAATAAAAGGGCTATGACGAAAGGCTTTTTATTTCTCGGTGGCGCCACCGATTTACAAAAAGGAAAAGCTGGCTGGTATGCTGGCGACCTTAGTGGCATATTGGCAAAGAAAAGACCGTTTTGGTTCCAGACTTTTTATAAACCCGGAGGCCGTATTGCGGCCATGTCAGACTGGAACCAAAAATTAAATGAAATAGTAGAACATGCTAAAGAATGGGACATCGGTTACATTGTTGGTGTGCCGGCCTGGTGCCAGATGTGTATGGAAATGGTGGTTGAACATTACAAGGTTAAAAACATTCATGAGATATGGCCCAACTTCAGCTTCTTCGTTCATGGCGGCGTTGCGTTTGAACAGTATAAAAAAGGGTTTGAAAAATTATTGGGCAAACCCATTGTTTACATCGAAAATTATTTATCAAGCGAAGGTTTTATCGGTTACAAAACAAGGGAACATGCTAAAGGCATGCAACTCATACTTAACAATAATATCTTTTTTGAATTTGTCCCCTTTGATGATAAAAATTTTGACAGCGAAGGAAAAATTGTTGACCACCCCGACGCAAAAATGATTCATGAAGTGGAAGAGGGAAAAGAGTATGCCCTGCTCATGAGTACCAACGCCGGTAACTGGCGGTATCTTTTGGGAGATACAATAAAATTTGTGGATCTTGAAAAAAGCGAACTGGTCATTACCGGACGTACCAAACATTTCCTTAGCCTTACCGGCGAACATTTGAGTGTGGAGAATATGAATAAGGCTATCCAATTGGTAAGTGAAGAATTTAATATCAGTATTCCGGAATACACTGTAGCCGGTATCCCGAATGGAACTTTTTTTGCTCACCGCTGGTATATTGCAACGAATGATAAGGTGGACACAGAAAAAATCCGCAAACGCATTGATGAAAACCTGCGACTGCTGAACGACGACTATGCCACAGAAAGAGACAGTGCATTAAAAGAAGTTTTCCTGGAAGTATTACCGGAAGAAAAATTTATGAAGTTTATGGAGTTGAAAGGGAAAATTGGCAGCCAGCATAAATTTCCACGGGTGATGAAAGGGAAAATGCTGGAAGAATGGGAACGATTTTTACAAACAAACAGTATTTAATAAAATACTTCAAACCTCTTTAAGAGGTTTTTTATTTTCAATTATGCTTGCTGCATGTTAGAAGTAATGCTAAAAGGATTGACGTTTGGTTTGCTGCTTAGTATAGCAGTCGGCCCCGTTCTTTTTTCTATTATCAAGCAAAGTTTGAATAATGGGCACCGGGGAGGATTGGCCTTTGTCTTTGGTGTTTCTGCCAGCGATATTACCCTGGTGCTGGCAAGTAATGTATTTACAGAAGTATTTAATAGCCTGAAAACGTACAAGACGGAAATTGGAGTAGCCGGCTGTGCTTTCCTCGTTTCAATGGGTATCTATTTTCTTTTTTTCAAAAAAGTAAAAGTAAATGAAGAAGGAAAACAGGTGTTTAAATTCCGCAAACGGGATTATGCAAAAATATTTTTGTCAGGTTACTTTATGAATACGCTGAATCCTGCGGTATTTATTTTTTGGATTACTACTTCAACAGCCGTTATTGTGCACTCGGTGAATGACCGCATCATCATTTTTACCACTTGTCTCGCCTGGATGTTGGGTACTGATATTTTAAAAGTAATGCTGGCAGGAAAAATCCGCAATCGGCTGACACCTCACAATATTCATATCATTAACCGCATCAATGGTATTATTTTAATTGTTTTTGGTATTGCTTTAATTTGGGGACTGCTCGTTTATGGCAAAAGGCTTTGAGAATTTTAACAAAATGGCACAATACCGATTTGTATGTTTGAAGCATGAACCGGCTGCTCCTGTTATTGTTTCTATTGCTGTGTTGCACCACCGCTTACCAGCAGCCCAATTACCTGTTTATTAAAAAAGGCCTTAACAAGAAAAAAACTTACCAGGAAGGCGATAAAATACATATTCAGCTACGGGATGGAAAAGAAAAGACCGGTATTATTACCAGGCTGCTTAATAATGTAGTGTATATAAACGGAGAAGAAATAGCACAGGAGCAAATCGCCACTGTTCTGCTGGATGGTAAAAAGAAGAACCCATTTCCCGCCAATTTTAAAACAATGCTCCTGATTGGTGCCGGCGCCGGCTTTACTACACTGGGTCTTTCTTTAAATAATGCCAATGAACCCACTACAGCATTGGTGGCAGGATTGACCATCGGCTACGGGCCGTTGCTGCTAAAACATTTCGGGGGCAGAATTTTATATGCCCTTAAAAGAAAAAAGTACAGAGTGGGCAAAAAGTTCAGGCTACAAGTGTTTGATATATATGTTCCTCCCAAGCGGCCATTCTGAACAGCGAATGCAATCATTTCTTTTTAATATTGCAACGCAGCATGAAAGCAAAATCACTACTACAAATTCTCTGGCGATGGACAAAAAAAATTGTCTTCGTTATTTTCATTGCACAATTTATTTATATACTCCTGTTAAGATGGGTTAATCCACCTGTTACCATCACCCAATTAGTAAGCTGGGTAAGCGGTCACGGATTGAAAAGAGATTATGTCGGCAGCAATTTCATTTCACCCAATGCAAGGCTGGCCGTCATTGCTTCAGAGGATCAGCTTTTTCCAGACCATGAGGGCTTTGACTGGAAGAGTATTGAAAAGGCAAGAAAGTACAATGCAAAAAAACCCGGAAGAGTAAGAGGTGCCAGCACCATTAGCCAGCAAGTGGCCAAAAATGTTTTTTTGTGGCAGGGCAGAAGTTTTATCAGGAAAGGGCTGGAGGTATATTTTACTTTTATGATTGAAGTGTTGTGGGGAAAGAAAAGAATAATGGAAGTTTATCTGAATGTGATTGAAATGGGCGATGGCATTTTTGGAATTGAAATGGCATCACAGGTTTATTTTAATAAGCCGGCTAAAACCCTGACCAAACAGGAAGCAGCAATGATAGCAGCCTGTCTGCCAAGTCCCAAACAATATAAAGTAATACCACTTTCATCCTTCGTTGCCGGAAGATCAAAAACTATCATACAACAAATGAACAACCTGCAAAGCGACCCGGATATACAACGGATTATTGGTACTTCACCACCATGATATATTAGTCAACTGTCAGCTCTATCTTATCACTGTTATGTGTTGGATAATAATAACCGGAGCGGATAGCAAACCGCAGATAATATTTTCCGGCAGGAAGTGCAGGAGTAATTATAACCTGTCCCAATTTTTCTTCTGCGATTTTTTTCAATGAAAGAGTAGTAGAAATATCTTTTATCCAGCCTTTGGCATTAAACACACCAACCAATATTGTATCTTTTAGCTGCGCCATCTTAGCAATAAAATCAACATAGCCTGGCGGCATAGCAAGGTTGAAGTGTAAAGAGAGACCTGTTTCTTTTCCTTTAATACTGTATTCTTTTTTCGTTGTTTCAATTTGCACTTTTGAAAAAGAAGCCAGTGAAGAATCAAAGCCATAGCCAATCACTCCGATGGGTGTTTTTAATGAATCAGGAAACCGCCACAAATCATATATATCTAATAAATAAACAGGCTTGCCCAGCATAGAATCTTCTATCGGCCAGAAATTATAATTGTTTCTTCTTCCTTTGTACAGGTTTTGAGAATACGTCATCTGCCCGGTATAGAACCAGTATTTAGAAGCCCGTTGATAAGAGTTGCTGAAAACAACGGGAAGCCCTTTTGTTTTTTCTTTCATGATGGCAGGCCATTCCTTCCAGGCATGATAACGTTTTTGTATTGCTTTTACCGGCAATACATCTGCAATCATTATTACTCTTGCAAACAAAACAAGAACAAGAGTAATGGGCAGGAGCTTAAAAAGTAATTTTTGCCACCGCAGTTTTTCGTTCAAAAACGAGTGAGCCAGTACGATTAATGAAACCAGCACCGGCGAAGTCCAGTTGCTTTCCACCCCTCCACGAAATGAACTAAGCAGAAAAAAAACATAGATACCAATCATGGTATATCGTAATGCTTTTTCAAGTTGGTAGTTACCAAATTGCTTTTTGGGCTTATATAAAAAGGCGGCAGGCAACAAAATAAATCCGGCGATTGGGCCAGGTAGCAATAATTGCCCGATTATATAATCAAATGTAAACGATGCCTTATAAGCATTTACATTGCTTTCAAATAAATGATAGCGAAAACTCACCCAATCATGCTGGTACTGCCACCAGAGATGGGGTGCAAATAAAAGCAGGGCAATAAATCCGGCAATATATAATTGATATTTTGTAAACAACCGGATGTTGGAGAGCAGCACAAAGAAGATAATTAAAACGGCATGATACTTACTGTACAATAAAAGTGCAACCGACAATCCCAATAAAAATGTATTGAACAATGAATAGTTACCGATAAATTTTTTATAACATAAAAAGAACAGCGCCGTAAAAAATATCAGTGGTATATCCGGTACGGCTACAAACCCTGTTACCTGTATTACTGCCATTGATAAAGCAATGCCATAAAAGAGTAGCGGATTCTTTTTATCAATCAGCTTTTCAATAATAATTAACGAAAAAATATTGAGCAACAGCGGAAAAAACCGGACACCTAATTCATTTGGGAAAATGGCATAACCCATCTTTACCAGCACGGCAATCATTGGTGGGTGATCGAAATAACCCCAGTCAGGATACTGGCTATACACCCAATAATAGGCTTCATCATCCTGTAGTTCGGTAAGGCCTGCCTGCACTAGGCCAAGCAATAACCATAAACTGTAAAAAACTAACCGATGATTTTTTTGAAAAAATTCTTTCATGTGCAGTACGAAA